>CASFXO010000273.1 GCA_949298665.1 uncultured Lentisphaeria bacterium | reverse complement strand
GATTCCTACAATCTGGATGCCCTGACGCAGGCGGTCGGGCTCGCCGCTTACGAAGACACGGAGTACCATGAAGTCTGCGTGAAGCGGGTGAAGACAACCCGGTCCGGATTACTGGAGGAATTGCGGAGCCTGGCGTTCGAGGTGGTGCCTTCCGAGGCGAATTTCCTGTTTGCCGCTCCGCCCGGAGGCGACGGGGAAGGATACTTCCGCCATTTGCGGGAGCAGGCAGTGATCGTGCGTTACTTCCCCGGGCCGGTTACCGGCCGCTACGTGCGCATCACCATCGGCACGCCGGAGCAGATGGCGGAATTGTTGACAGTAACCCGCCGTTGGCTGGCCGGGCGTTGACCGATTGACCGGTGCTGCGGCAACGTTGCCGTGCCGCTTTCCGGCACGGCGCGGCGGTCAGCGTCCGGTGATTTCCGACCACGGGCGTTTGAAGCTCTGCTCGTCGGAAGTGAAAAGATTGAAGTGGAGAATGTGGAAAAGCGCGGCGACGCCGTCGCGCCAGCCGATTTTTTTGCCTTCTCCGTAACGTCTTGGATTGTAGGAGATCGGGACTTCCCAGATGCGCAGTTGTCGGGAACGGGCCACCTTGGCGGTGATTTCCACTTCGATGCCGAAGCGTTCCGATTCCAGCCGCAGATTCTGGATCACCTCTCTCCGGAAGCCCTTGTAGCAGGTTTCCATGTCGGAAAGGTGAATGTCGGAGAAGACATTGGATAGAAACGTCAGGAATTTGTTGCCCATTTCGTGGCGGAAATAGCGTACCTGTCCCGGCGTTCCCATGAAACGGGACCCGTACACCACGTCCGCCCGTCCGCACAGCAGCGGTCCAAGCACGATCGGATAATCCTCCGGCGAGTATTCGAAATCGGCGTCCTGAATCAGTACGAAATCCCGGGTGGCCTCCTCAAACCCGCGGATCAGTGCCGCTCCTTTGCCCCGATTGACCGGCTGATTCAGCAATTTGACCCGGGGATCCGCGGAAAATTTCTGCAAATGCTCCCAGGTGTCGTCGGTCGAAGCGTCGTTGACGATGATCAGTTCACCGGTTTCCGGACGGTCCAGCACTTTCCGGATGATGGTTTCGATGGTGGCGGCTTCATTGTATACGGGCATGACGACGCTGAGCCGTCCTTCGGAGCCGGGAAGGGGATGGTTGCCGTGCTGAAGCATGATCACGCCTGTCCCAGTTCGGCGGAGCGCGCGGCGGCGGCGCGGACTGCGGCCATGACGGCGGCATGCAGACCGCCTTCGCTGAGTTTTTCCAGACCGCGGCTGGTGGTTCCGGCGGGGCTGTTCACCTGGTCACACAGTACTGCCGGATGCTGTCCGGTGGCGGTCACCATGGCGGCGGCTCCGGCAACGGTGCGGGCGGCCAGCTCCAGTGCCAGATCGCGCGGGAGGCCTTCGGCCACGCCGCCGTCGGCCAGAGCCCGGATGAATTCGAAGACATAGGCCGGACCGCTGCCGGCAAGACCGGTGACGGCGTCCAGCTGTTTTTCCTCCAGTTCGGCGAAGCTGCCGACGGAACTGAAGATTCGGCGCACCAGCTCCTTTTCCGGAGCGGTGACTTCTGCGGTGAGAGCGGCCACGGCGCATCCCTGACCGATCAGGGCCGGGGTATTGGGCATGACTCGGACGATCCGGGCACTGTCCGTCAGATCGTACAGGCGGGCCAGGGAAATTCCGGCGGCGATGGAGATGATGAGTTTGGACTCCAGAATGCTTTTCAGGCCGTTCAAGGCGTCCGCCAGATATTGCGGTTTGACGGCGAGCAGGACGGCGGGGATGTTTTCCAGTTCTTCTTCCCGGAATTCGCCGTTCCGGCAGCTGACGCCGGTGTTTGCCGTAAAATTCGCGGCGGCCTTTTCGCTGATGTCGTAGGCCAGCAGCTCATCCGGTGCAAAGGCACCGGTTCGGACCAGACCGGCGGCAATGGCGGTCGCCATCTTTCCGGCACCGATGAAAAACAGTTGTTTCATATGCGATTCCCTCAATCAAAATGGTTATGATCATTGCCACGCTTTGCCCAGCTGCCAGAGCAGCACACCGACCCCGACCGCGTACAGATACCATGAAAAAAGCGCCAGCCTGCCCCGGTTCAGCATTTTCACCAGCAATGCCAGCGCACCGTAACCGACGACGGCGGAGACGCAGAAGCCCGCGCCGAGCTGCCAGGGGGCCATGCCTTCCAGCGGCATACCGTCCCGGAACAGGTCCAGCAGTTCCAGCAGAGCGGCGCCGCCGATGGCGGGAATGGCCAGCAGAAAGGAGAATTCCGCACAGGCGGCGGAACGGACCCCGGTAAACAATCCGGCGGAAATCGTCGAGCCGGAGCGGGAAATTCCCGGCAGAATCGCCACTGCCTGAGCCAGACCGATGAGCACGGCCTGACGGGGGGTGATTTTCTCAATCGGCGTGGCGTTTTCTTCTCCGGAGCGATGCCGCCGCCGCCGTTCGGACCACCAGAGCAACGTGGCGGTGACCAGAAAACCGCACCCCACCAGAATCAGATTGCTGAAGATCGCCTCGTCGAGACCGCATTTCTTGAGTGTAATTCCAATGACGCCCGCGGGCACGCTGCCGAGAATCACCATCAACGCCAGGCGGAACCGCTCCGGATGGAGAAAACGCAGCAGTTCCCGGAAATAGAAGACGATGATCGCCACCAGCGTTCCCGCGTGAAGGACGATCCCCAGCGCCAGATTTTCTTCCGGGTTGAAGTGAAACAGAGTTCCCAGCACGGACAGGTGTCCGGAGGAACTGATCGGCAGAAATTCCGCAATTCCCTGTACCACTGCCAGAATCAGTACATATAAAAAATCCATCTTGTTTCCATGGTTCCGCTTTTTCTGCTTTTCGTCCCGTTCAGGAAAATTCAATCCCTCCGTTCCGGCCAAGCAGTTTATCGCGTTCAATCCGTTCCGCTTCCGGTATCGTCGGAGTACGGCGGATCAAGCAGCCGCTGACGACGTCGGAAAATCCGTGCTATAAAATCAACCCGATTGTCGTTTTTTTCAAGCGGAATTTCATGGGAAACGCGGTTTTTTGCCGGATTCCGTCGGGGGAACGTCGGCAACAGACGAGTCCGCCGGAGTTGTCTGTGGAGAGGAAGCGTTTCCGGACAGCTCCTGAAGTTCGGAATCCAGCAGGGGTTCAGGAGGAACGGCGGAATCCGACGCCGTTTCCCATACCGAATCCTTCAGGTCGGAAACCTTGGCCGCGACATGGCTGCGCGCTTCCCGCGAGAGATCCGACATCCGTTGTTCCACGGCTTCCGCCGCCTGGTCCGGCGTATATCCTTTCCGCGTCAGGCGGGGGATCAACAGCCATACCGCCAGCGCTCCCAGAAGCGCTCCGATGATCAGGCAGCCGAGCGATCCAAGACAACATCCCGGCCTGCTCACTTCAAGCCTCCGGAGAACCTCCCGGGCGTACCGGACGGATGATCAGCTCCAGGACCGGCAGCGACCAGAGCGCATAACCGGCGGGCGTCGTCACCGGAGGCAGCTGAAACACCTTCCAGCAGCCGCGCCGCCGCTCCCGGAGCCGGTATTGGCCGGTGCGGTCCCGGTAAAGCTCGATTTCCCGGAATCCCTGCGGCCGCTCCGGCGCGACCAGCATCAGGACCTCGCCGCCGGTGCCGAGCTTGAGTTTCCGGCAGTCGGCGGCGATCGCCACCGCCGGGACCGGCAGGTCCGTGCCGTAACCGGTCTGACGCAGCGCTTTGCGGGCCGCGAAATGAAGCAGAGATTCCTCCGGCCGGCAATCGGCCAGCTGAGCCAGCTCCAGCACCGGCAGCATTTTGCGGGAAGCCAGTTGATAATCGACGGCCGGTTCGCTCAACTGCACACTGTCGCCCTGGATGACCGGGCGGGCCATTCCGGCGGCCAGCAGCATATCTTCCGGAGCGCAGGAGAGTACCGGGGCCAGACGGTTGATTTCCTCCAGCGTCGGGGTGGCGTCGAAACAGTTTTCCAGAAGTTGGAGGCGGGTACAGGATACTCCGGTCAGATTGGCCAGTTGTCGGGCATCCACGCCGCGTTCTCTGCGGGCGGCGGCAAGCAACTGATTGAATTTGGAGCGCAGTGTTTTCTGGCCGTTGCGGATGCTGGTCAACATGGCGGTCAGCTCCAGCGTCTGATCCCGAGTCAGGGCCAGATGTTCGCAGATGATGTCCAGCTGATCCTGCTGCGGCACGATTTTTCCGCTGATCATCTGGGACACGGCCGAACAGGACACCCCCAGCGCCGCTGCCAGATCCCGCTGGCGCAGAGGACTGCCGAGCAGATATTTTCTGATTTTTTCTCCGAGCTTCATTCTAAGCGGTGTGACTGCCATATGTCTCCCTCGGAAATGCTGTTTGCATCCATTCAACGGCATTGGTTCCGACGAAAAAACGC
The DNA here is from genome assembly GCA_949298665.1 of uncultured Lentisphaeria bacterium. Classification (GTDB taxonomy): domain Bacteria; phylum Verrucomicrobiota; class Lentisphaeria; order Victivallales; family Victivallaceae; genus CALXOD01. The sequence goes on along the minus strand of CASFXO010000273.1, from coordinate 1,358 downwards.
CGGAAGGGGGGGATTCCGTTGATCTGCCGTTAATTTTCGTAATATATTGCCTCTTTTCAGTCAATACAACTTCTTTTATCCGGAATAAAACCGTTTTTTTCTATTATAAAGTTTACGGGTTCATAAAAAAACACGGGCAATTGCAGGTTTTGAAAGAGGCAACACCGGAAAGTTGCTTATTTTTATTTGATGAAAATATATTGATGGGGCAGCGCAGATGCGAACGGAATCGGGCTGACGGCGGAGGAACGGTCGCCGTCGGCCAAACGATCAACGTTCCAGAATTTTGAAAATTTCCGCAAAGGCCTGCCGCATTTCATCCGCGCTCAGCGGCTGCACCAGTTCCTCCGGCCGGGCCGTGCGCGTTTCCGCCTCCGGCAGCAGCGTCAGAAACGGTGAGGGCAGCTGAATGCGGGAAAGCCCGCGCTGCATCCGGGTGGCGGCCCGGATCAGGAAAAGTTTCTCCCGCGCCCGGGTGATGGCGACGTAAAACAGCCGCAGCTCTTCCTCCAGAGACCCCTCTTCGACTGCCCGTTCGTGCGGGAAAAGCCCGTTTTCCATCGCTACGACGAACACCACCGGGAATTCCAGCCCCTTGGCGGCATGTACGGTGGTGAGGGTGACGGCGTCGGCGTTCTCGTCTTCCGCAGTACGGTCGTTTTCCTCCAGCAGAGCGAAACTTTCCAGGTATTCGCTCAGCGTTGCCGGTCGTTCCGCACGCTGCTCATATTGTGCCACCGCATTGATGAATTCATCGATGTTTTCGCGGCGTTTCACCGCATCGTCATAGTCTTTGTACATGCGCTGCAGACCGTCGAGGTAGCCGACTGCCCGGAGAAACTCGCCGATCTTCCGGGCGAGGGCGCCGGGTTCGACGAAGGTCTCCCGAAATTGCTGAAAAACGGCGTGGAGTTCCCGGGCCGCGGTTGCGCCTCTGGCACCCAGTCCGGCGGTGAATTCCGGCAGTCCGAGGATTTCCAGCATCGGCTTCCGGGTGGAGGCATGCAGCCGTTTGAGCCCGTCGACCGCCTTCTGGGCCAGTCCGCGCGGCGGCGTGGCGAGAATGCGCAGCAGACTCTGGTCTTCGTGCGGATTGACCAGCAGTTTCAGGTAGGCGACGGCGTCTTTGATCTCTTTGCGTTTGTAGAATTCCTGCCCGCCGACCAGCCGGTAGGGAACGCCCTGGCGACGGAGAGTCTGTTCCAGCTGCCGGGACAGGTGGTTCGAACGGTACAACACGGCGAAATCCCGGTAATGTCGGTTCGGTGCGGCTGACATCTCCTGTTTGATGTAGTTGCCGATGAACTCCGCTTCCGCTTCTCCGCTGTCAACGGGAACGATCGTCACCGGATCGCCTT
>CASFXO010000272.1 GCA_949298665.1 uncultured Lentisphaeria bacterium | reverse complement strand
TCGGCGGCCGGAAGACCCTGACGCCGAAAGGCGAACGGGCGGTCCGGTTCGGGGAAGGGGGGCTGACGGTGGTGCGCGGCAGCGGCGCCCGGGCGCAGGTCCGGAAACTGCCGGTCGATTATGAACCGGCGGGCATTGACGTCTTCGGCGCGCATGAGGTGCGGAACGGCGTATTGTACGGCAGCAGCGTGTTTCCGGGACGGATTTACTCGGTCGACCTCCGGAAGATGACGGGGGAGGATCTCGGATTTCTCACGAACGGGCGCATTCAGTGTTACGATATCGTCAACATGCCGGAAGGACTGGTGTTGTCGAGTTACGTCGGGGCCAACCTCAATTTCTACGATCCGTCGCGTCCGCGCGAACCGGGAAGAAATCCCCGGTTCATCCGCTCGCTGGAAAAGGAAGATCAGGAGCGCATTCAGCGCCTGACGCGGGTCGGCGATCACTTCGTCTACGGCGGTACCGTGCCCCGCAAGGGGGCGATCGGAGGGGGAATCATGAAATTGGACATGCGCGACTTTTCCGTGCGCTTCTGGCGAAACGTGATTCCGGATCAAAGTATCAAGAATCTGGTGGCGCTGCCGGGCGACAAACTGCTGTGTGGCGGCAGTTCGATCGAAGGCGGCACCGGTGCGAAACCGGTGGCGAAGGAGGCGGAATTGTTTCTCTGGGATACGGCTTCGGACCGGGTGGTCTGGCATGGCGCGGTGGTGCCCGGTGCGACGAAATACGTCGGGACCGGAGTGACTGCCGACGGCAGGGTGCTGACCTTCGCCGGAATGCCGGGAAAGGAGTATGTCTGGGTGGTTTTCGATCCGGCGAAACGTGTTGTAACTGCTTCCGGCAAGGTGGAGGCGGACATCCATCAGGATGTGTACACGCAGCCGGAACCGATGGGCCCGGAGCGGAAGAACTATTGCTTCGGCAGCGGCTGGCTTGGCGTCTATTCTCCGGAGAGCGGTCGGGTGGAAACGGTTCTCGTGGAGCCGAAACTGAAAAACCGTTCCTGGCAGTTTCTGCATATCGAACCGGACGGCTGGATGTATTTTCCGCTCGGGACGAAACTAATGCGCATGAAGTTGTTCTGAAGCGGACAAACAACAGGGAGTGGACGGCAAATGCGGGCAAACACAATGTGGGCGGCAATGCTCCTGCTGGCGGCGGCGATGACCGGAACGGTTCATGCCGGGCGGGGCGGAACGGTTCGCCAGATTCTGACGTTTGAGACACCGGCGGATCTGGCGACGCTGCGAACGGACCGGGCGGAGGCGACCGGGTTGTCCGGACGGCATTTTCTGTCCGGAAAACATTCGCTGCAATGGCGTTACCGGGCCGGAGAAACGTTGCAGCTGGGGCTGGAAAAATTTTATGTGGACAACGACGCCGCCACGGAGGAATACGGCAATCCCGCCGTGTCGGTGGTGGTTCTGCATCTGTATCAGGAACGGCCGCGGCCGGGGAAAAAACTGCGGGTTGAGTTCGGCCGCAGTTCCCATGGCGAGGCGGACTGCTGGTTTGATTTCGGCCTGGACTTCGTCGGCTGGCGGACGGGCTGGGTGGCGTACAGCCGCGATATGCAGGGAACGCCTCACCCGGACATGGATTTCATCCGGCTGAAGGCGCCGGAGGGCGACGGGGGGACGCTGTTTCTGGACGATCTGATTCCCTGCGTGGTGATCGACCGACGGCATCAGGAGCCGGATCTGCAACTGCCGTTCGTACGTTATTCGGATGCGTTCGACAACCGCGAAACGCTGGGCAATCCCTGGCTGACGACTCATTTGAAGCCGAAAATTGCCGCGGAGTTGTCTGCTGAGGAAACAGCGGGATTCCGCACGATCGAGCGGCACTTCGACGAGGATTTCAACGGCGAAAATCCGAAGATGATCGCGCCGGAAGCGGTGCCGGAACAAATGGAATCGATTCGGAAGGCCTTTGCGGAATTCGGGATTCAGCGTTCCGCCGACGGGGTGATCACCGGGCGACCCGTTTTCTTCGTGATCAATCCGCGCATGTACGAGCTGGTGCGCAACGGCGCGGAGATTTCCAGAGATTTCGTACCGGTGCGGCAGTACGGGACGATGATGCTGCGTCTCGCCCAGAGCTACCGGCGCACGTCCGATCCGGAATTCCGCCGGATGCTGGGAGAATATTTTGAGCTGATGGTGCGGCATCTGCTGGACCAGGGGTATGTGTACGGCAGCAACATGGGGGCGCGGCACATTGCCGGATACGGTACGCGGGAGCTGTTCGGGGCGTTGATGTTGATGCGGGACCTGCTGGCGGAAAAAGGGTTGCGTGAAGAGATCTTCCGGATGGGGCAGTGGCATTTCGACTTGAACGCCACGCTGGATGAGCGCTATTACATTCTGCCGAACGCGGACCAGTTCAACATCGACATGCGTTCCATGCTGATTTCGATCATGATGCTGCCGGATACGCCGGAGAAGGCGGCGCGGCTGAAGGCCTTCAGCGCCTTTTTCAACCGCAACCTCTCCTGGAAAACCCCCGGCTGGATGGGCGGTTTCAAGCCGGACGGCATGGTGTTCCACCACTGGGGCCATTATCCGGCTTATATTTACGGCGCCATGGCCGGGGCGTCCCGGATCTGCTGGCTGCTTTCGGACACGCCCTGGGCGGCGACTCCGGAGGCGCTGGAGACGTTGAAGACCGCGATCGAGGCCGCGGACGTCTATTGCATTTCCGACACGGCGCTGGCATTGCACGGGCGGGTGCCGTTTCGGATCATGAGCAACAGCATGATCGCCTTCTGCGCCCGGATGCTGGGAGAATATTTTGAGCTGATGGTGCGGCATCTGCTGGACCAGGGGTATGTGTACGGCAGCAACATGGGGGCGCGGCACATTGCCGGATCCGGTACGCGGGAGCTGTTCGGGGCGTTGATGTTGATGC
>CASFXO010000271.1 GCA_949298665.1 uncultured Lentisphaeria bacterium | reverse complement strand
CAGGCCCCCGCGATGGTTGCATTCAACCGCCGGTATTCGCCGTGGCTGAACCGGGCCCGGGAGCTGCTGGCCGAAACCGGCGAACCGCTGGAGCAGATCCGCTGCGAATTCTGCCGGCATGAACGGCTGGACGACGATTTTTCCACCACCGCGATTCACGGCATCGACGCCGTGCGGCATCTGGTCGGTTCGCCCTACTCCCGGGTCTCGCTCCATTACCGGGAGCTGCAGCGGGAAAAACCGGCCTGCGATATCACCATTCAGGCGGAATTCGCCAACGGCACCGCCGGACTGATCTGCTTTTCGCCGTCCACCGGGCTCTGCTGTGAACGCTTTACCCTGCTTACCAGGCACTGGACGCTGGTGCTGGAGAGCGTCATTCCGGGAGGCGGCTCCGACCGCCCGGGACGTTTGTTCGTCTACCACGACGGCAAACTGCTCCGCATCGAGGCGCCCGCCCCCCATCCGCTCCAGTACGATGACCGTTATCTGGCCGGCTATTACGGGGAACACGCCGCCTTCATCCATCGGCTGCGCCATGGCTTTCCGGAAGAAAACGATCTGGAACTTTCGCTGGATGCCGTGGAAATCGCCGATGCTCTGCGGCACCGCGCACCACATTGGAGCCATGCATGAGTGAATCGCGCAAACAACCCAGTTACGCCCGGTTGACCGACTATCTGGAATCCATGATCACCGCCGGAAGCTACAAGACCGGCGACCGGCTGCCGCCATTGCGACAGCTGGCGGCGGAATTCGGACTCAATCTCGACACCACCCGGCGCGGCATCTGGCATCTGCGCGACAAGGGGCTGCTCGAATGCCGACGCGGCGACGGTGTCTACGTTAACGGCCATCGGCATTCCTCCGGCGGCCGGGAAAAAATTGCGCTGCTGGCCCTGATGGACCGACCATTCTCCACTTATGTCGGCCACGTCATGCAGGGGATTCAGGAGGAAGCGCAGGAGCTGGGCATCACGCTGGAAATTCATCCGACCAGTTACCACGCCATCCCCAGGGAGCAGGTGCTCTCGGTCGTCAACAGAAGTGACGGACTGCTCATTCTCGGCACTTTCGATTTGTGGATGAAGGAGATCCTCTTCCCGATCCCGGTGGTCGGCGTGGAAATGCACCGCAACTACGGGGGCGCCGTCTCGACCATTTCGCTGGATCCGGTACGTGCGGCGGAACTGGCCGGAGATTTTTTCCGTTCCCGAAAAATCCGCCACGTGGCGATCTGGAGCAATCGGACGCCGCTGCATGATTTTCGCGCCGAACGCTTCCTGGAAAACTGGACGGCAGGAGGCGGAGAGGCGCGGTTCCGCCACGTGGAGGACCGCGGCATCGTCCTGCATGACGATCCGGCGATCGGCTACTTCTTCACCGGCGGCAGCTGCGCCAACGATTTTGCCGTCTGCTACCATACCCGGACCGGACGGACGCTGATCGAGGATTACGCCGCGGTGGCGCTGGACGGCAAATCCTTTCTGGTCCCGGGCTTCGAACCGATGAACAACATCTATCCGGAATGGACGGAAACGGGCAAAATCGCCCTGCATGAGCTGCTGCGCCGGATCCGTATCCCCGGTGCCTCCTCGCTCCGTCTTTACTGCGATGTAAAATATCAACCGGCAACATGACTGCGATGAAACACTCCTCCACTTCAGACTCTCCCAGACTCTACCATGCCGGAACGTTGACGTACACCTCGGCCGGGCTGGTGGTGCTGTTCGTCCTGCTGCTGACCGGCGACTTCGTCTGGGCGCTCAAAGACCGTTCGGTCGGCGTCATCACCAAAGTCATGCTCAAGCAATTCGGCGCCTCGGACTTCCTCAACGGCCTGCTGATCACCTCCATTCCGGCAGCCCTGGGGCTGCTGGTCAGTCCGGTGGTCAGCTACCGCTCCGACCGCCATCGGGGACGCTGGGGGCGCCGCATTCCCTACCTGCTGGTCACCACGCCGATCGCCGTCGTCGGCATGCTGGGGCTGGCGGCCAGCCCGTGGCTGGGAGGGCAGCTGGCGAACCTGGGGGTTGACGACCGTCAGGCGACCTTGTGTTTCATCGCGCTCTTCTGGATGTTTTTCGAGTTTGCCATGCTGGTGGCGGGTTCGGTCTTCAACGCCTTCGTCAACGACGTGGTGCCGCGGGAAATGCTGGGGCGATTCTACGCCGCGTTCCGCCTGATCAGCCTGCTGGACGGCATCGTCTTCAATTTCTGGCTGCTGGGATGGGCGGACACCCATCATGCCGTGCTCTTCATCGGAGTCGGCACTCTCTACGGGCTGGGAATGACCGCCATGTGCCTCCGGGTCCGGGAGGGGGAATACCCGCCGGTGCCGGAACCGGCCCCCGGAGAACCGACCGGATTGCACGCGGCGTTTCAGACGTATTTCTCGGAATGTTTCGGACATCGTTTCTACTGGTTCATTTATCTGGCAAACATGCTGTTCGCGCTGGCGTTCATGCCGGTCAACTCCTATTGCATCTTTTATGCCCAGAGCCTCGGCGTGGGACTGGACCGTTACGGGAAATACATGGCGATCTCCTTTGTCATCTCCTTTTTCCTGACTTACTTCGTCGGCATGCTGGCGGACCGGTTCCATCCGCTGCGCTGCTGCACAGCCACCGTGGGACTTTACGGAATCGTCACCATCGGCAGCTACTTCCTGATTTCCGGGGAAAAGACCTTCGCCGCGGCGCTGCTGCTGCACAGCGTCATCTGCGGGGCCTACACCACGGCGACCGCTTCGCTGCTGCTGAAACTGCTGCCGTCCGACCGGTTTGCCCAATTCTGTTCGGCAGCGGGGATTGTCTCCACACTGACCAATATCGTCGCCGTCCCGGCGGTGGGAAAATGGCTGGACTGGTCGCAACATAATTACCGGTTACTCTTCGCCGCGGCGGGAGGGCTGTCGCTGCTGGCGGTGGCCTGCGGCCTGTTGCTCGATCGGGCGTGCCGGAAATACGGCGGACTGCAATCGTATCAGGCTCCGGATGTTTCAAAACTCAAAACAGGGGAGAATGCATGAAACATTGGCTGCAATTGTTCCTGTCGGCCGTCCTTGCCCTGCAAGCGGCGGGAAGCGACCTCTTTCACGAGTGGACCGGCAATCTTCCTCGTGGCTGGGAAATCAACCACGCCTATAAGGAAACCACTCCGGAAAAACAGCAGCTGGACGGCATGACGGTACTGGCCGTTCG
>CASFXO010000270.1 GCA_949298665.1 uncultured Lentisphaeria bacterium | reverse complement strand
TAACGGCGGCACGGCGCATAAACTGCTGCTGCGGCACTTCCCGGAGCTGGCGCGACGGTTCGAGGTGGTGAGGCTGCCTTCCACGAGCCCCGCCGCCGCCATGTGGACGCGGACCGAGAAGCTGGAGGCGTATCGCCGTTTTTTCTCCGGACTTTGAAAAGGGGTGAAAGCGTCCGCTTTCTTTGGTGTACCGGTTATCGGCGATCGTGCTCGCTGTCGTTCTTTTCCCGGCAGGGGGCCAGCGTCCGGCGCAGTCGCAGCTCCGCGGTCAGAAATTTCTGTACCGGTTCATGCCAGCCGGTCAGCAATTCCTCATAAACCAGATCCACCGCCGCCGCCCCCAGCTGTCGGCAGGGTTCCTCAAAGGTGGTCAGCGTGCGTTCCCGCTGCGGCCAGCTGAGATCGTCGAACCCGATGACCGAGATGTCCCGCCCGACCTCCAGACCGCATTCCCGGCAGGCTTCCACCGCGGCGTGCGCCAGTGAGTCCCGCCCGGCGACCAGTCCGGTAAACCGCGGTCCCGAACGCAGCGCGGTCCGCACGGTACGGAATGTGGCGAAAAGATCCAGCTCCGGCGTAATCAGTACCAGTTCTTTCCGGAACGGCAGCCCCAGTCGTTCCAGCTGGGTCCGGTAGCCGTTCAGGCTCTGGCCGTAAAAATACAATCCCGGATCGCGTCCCAGCAGCGCCACGTCGCGATGTCCCATGTCGTACAGAATCCGGACCGCCTGCGCGGTGGTTTCCACCCGGTTCACCCGGGTTGCGGTGAACGGCCAGTCCGCCTCCAGATTGGCGATGGCATTGGGAATGCGGCGGCGGTCGAGCTCCTCCACAAATCCCCGCCCCGCCTGATTCAGCGCCATGGCCATGACCACGCCGGAGTGCCGGTCGGCAATCTCTTCCGGAGACGGCAGCCGGCGGCGGGAATCGACCACCCGGTAATTCAATCGCAGTTCATCGAGCCGGGCGGTGATCCCGGCCAGGACGGCAAACAGACTGTAATGCTCCAGAATCGGCTGCTGATAAAGCACGAGCAACGGACGACGCTGCGGGCTGTCCGCATCGGAAAGCACCTGGCAGCCGCGTCCGGTACGGCTCACGAGGCCGAGCGCGGTCAATTCGTCGAAGGCGGCGGAAATGGTCTGATTCGCGGCGCTGTACAGCTGCGCCAGCTCCCGCACCGGTGGGAGAAATTCACCACACAGGTAGTCACCGCGGATGATTTTTGCCTTGAGATCCTGAACGATGAGCGCGGCGCTACGGGGTTTTCGATGTTTCATGACAACGGTGTTTTTTTTCTGTTCTTTCCAATCTATGATCCGCGTCAATATATCATCTGCTGTTTCAGACGTCAAGGAGAAATATCAAAGAAAAAAAACATGAATTTTCCGGCATTTCCTTCCTGTTCAGCTTGACAGAGAACGTTTTTTTTATTATAATAACAACAGAATGCAGTTTGAACAACAATGTTGTTATCGTTGCTGTAGCCGCGCCGGATTGCGCAGAAAGGATGTTGTATGAGACGTTTCTTTACCCTGATTGAATTGCTGGTGGTCATTGCGATCATCGCCATCCTCGCCTCCATGCTGCTGCCTTCTTTGAACAAGGCGCGCGCGGCTGCACGCAAGACGCAATGCCTCGGTAATCTGCGGCAGCTCGGTTTTTCGCTGCGCTCCTACGCCGACGCCAATGACGACTGGCTGCCGCCGCTGAATACCAGCTACGGGACCTACGTCAAATATTACTGGATCAGCCGTCTGGTGCATGACCGGCTGCTGACGCACGGCGGCATCATCGTCTGCCCGGAACAGGCGTTCCGGGCTTACGGTGGCAGTACCTATGGCGATATGTTCCGGCAGGAGGTGCGGCGTTATCAGGGAAGTTTTCACGAATCGTATCTATTGTCCTACATCACCTACGGCTACAATACCTATCTTTCCAGCGGCAAAAACGCTCCCAAATACAATCGGATCCGCAAACCTTCGCAGACCATCATGCTGGCCGAATGCCGCCGCATGGATCAGGACGATGAGCGCGGCTCCTACGGCGTCTATGCCCAGCGCATGTCCAAGGATGCATTCGGACACGTCTATGGCCGCCACAACCGTCAAGCCAATGTGCTCTGGATGGACGGCCATGTTTCCAGTGCCATGACTTCCGTCAGCGTGGACCAGACCTACCGGATGGCCCCCTTTGCCAACGGCACGACCGCCAGGCGCGGCGATCCGGAAAATTACTGGGATGATCTCTGATGTCGCATGGTTGCTGGATCGGAGCCGCGGTGCTGATCCCGGTTGTTCTCAACGCAGCGGAAACTCCGGAAATTCCCGAATTTCACCGGATCATCGACCGGCATCTGACGGTCCGTTGCTGGAGTCCCGGCCCGCCGCTTGCCGACCGGGAAACATGGGGAAGAATCGCCGCTTCTCCGGTCATGCGGCCGGTATTGAGCACAGCTGCGACGCTGGCGGCCGGCGAGGTGAAGCCCCCGGACGAGTCGCTGTATCCGGCACTGGCCGCCGAAGCGTACCAGCATGTATGACGAATACGAGGCGTCCGTTACCCGGCTGAGGCAGGAGCTGGGAACGGTCTTTCTCGCGTATTGCTGCACGCAGGAAGCGGTTTATCTGGAGGCCGTGGTACGGCGTCTCGGCGTCCTGGTCGCGCTGCGCTCCTGGACCAAACCGAGCAGCGACCGGGATCTCGGCAATTTCAATGGCACGGCGCCGACGATCGATCTGCGTTCCTCGCGGCTCGCCTGGCAGCTGGCGATCGTGCTGGATAAACTGCGCGACCGGCTGCCGGAGTAACTGCGGGTACGGCTGGAGAAAGAGTTGCGGCGGCGCATTGTCCGCATCTATCGCGATACCATCACGCATCAGGTGCGTTTTCACTATACGCAACAAAACGACAATCAATACTGGCTGGAGGCCCGCAACAACTGGAACGCCGTTTGTCTGGCCGGCGTGATCGGGGTGATTCTGGCGGTGGAGGAGGATCCCGCCGAACGGAGCATGCTGGTGGCGCGGGCGCTGGACTACAGTGAAAATTATCTCCGCGGCTATCCGCCTGACGGCTATTGCAGCGAAGGCCCGAATTACTGGACGTACGGATTCAAGCATTACCTTTTCATCGCTCTGATGGTACGGGAGACGACCGGGGGGCGGCTGAATCTGATGGCGCGTCCGGAAGCGGCGGCTCCGGCGGGTTATCCGGACCGGATCCGGGTGACGGAAGGGTATTTCCCGGCGCTGGCCGACTGTCCTTACGGCGCGGGGGTCAAGGCATCGCTGCTGGCGCTGCGGGACGCTTTTTCGGAGCGGCCGAGTTATTGGAAACGGGCGCTGAATGCCTTTTCTCCCCGGGAGTTTCATGAATTCCTGCTGACGGTCCGGTATCTGGATTTTCCGCGGGAGACCATGCCGGAGTTACCGGAACCGCTGCCGCCGCAGACACTGTTCCCCGACGGCGGTATCGCCGTGCTCCGCCCGACGGGAGCAGGGCGGCTGGCGGCCCTGTTCAAAGGGGGAAGCAACCATGAGGTACACAATCACAACAACGTCGGTTCGTTTCATCTTCTGCTGGATGGGGTGCCGCTGGTTATTGATCCGGGCTCCGAGGTGTACAGCGGCCGGACGTTCGGCTCCCGCCGTTACGAAAGCCGGGTGATCAACTCCTTCGGCCACAGTGTGCCCCGTGTCGGCGGCGCGTTGCAGGTGGCGGGAGAGGGAACCGAGGCGCGGACGCTGGAGTGTCAATGCCCGGATGGGGGGGATTTCCGCTGGCGGCAGGATCTGACGCCGGCCTACCGGCTGGCATCTTTGCAGAAGCTGGAACGGACATTTGAATTTTTCCGTGCCGGGGCAGGGGAAGTGGTGGTGGCCGACCGGGTGGAATTTTCCCGTCCGGAAATATACGAATTCGCCTGGATCACCGCTGCCGATCGGCGGCGAACCGGACCGAACACGCTGCTGCTGGAGCAGGACGGCGTGCAGCTGGAGGCGGTGATCGAGTGCGCGGAACCTTTCCGGATCACGGCGGAGCCGCTCGGCGAAGAACTGCCGGTGAAACTGGAGCCGGTCCGGGTGTCGCTGACCGTGGAGCGCCCGGTAACGGCGCTGGATTTCCGGGTCCGGTTCCGTCCGGTGTCCGCATCGAAACCTCGATCGAAATAAGGAATAAAGAGTGTGGAAAATCAAAACGGAAAAATACCGCTGCGCTGGATCCGCGCCGCGGATCTGCAAATTCACCGGGGCGGAGAAGTCGTGCCCCGGGAAGTGTTTCTGGACGTCATGACCTTTCAGGGCGGACCGCTGTTGTTCACCGAGTTGTTCGGCCCGATGGTCGGGCTCAAGGAGCGGTGGCTGGCGGCGGGGGCGACGGCGGCGGAACTGGATTTTTCCGCGTTCCGCTATCGGGCGCCGGTCCGGCACCGGATGAAGCTGCTGACCGGAATGCTCAACCCGGAACTGCGGGAATTTTATGAAGACGACACGGTGATCCGCAGCCGCGACGTTTTCGGACGGGAATGGGAAATGACCAAAGGCGCGGCCACAATGCCGTTGCCGTTGTCCTATCCGGTGCACGATATGGACAGCTGGCTGCGGGTGAAACCGCAGTTTCAATGGGCGCCCGGACGGCTGCTGCCGGGATTCCGCGCCGCGGCCGAAGCGGCACGGCAACGCGGGGAAGTGCTGGAGATCGGCATTCCCGGTGCCTTTCACACCCCGCGGCAGCTGCTGGGAGAGGAGAATCTGTGTCTGGCCTGCTACGAACAACCGGAACTGCTGCATGACATCATCGGCACTTTGGCCGACACCGCTTACCGGGTGGTGGCGCAGGCGACGCGCGACTTGTCGTTCGATGTGCTGGTGATCAGTGAAGATCTGGCCGGAAAACACGGTCCGCTGTGGGGACCGAAGGAGATCCGCGCCTTTCTGATGCCTTATTACCGCCGTCTCTGGGATCTGGCGCGGGAACGCGGCGCCCGGCTGTTCGATCTGGATTCCGACGGCAACGTCAATCCGGTTCTGGAGGTGCTGCTGGAGTGCGGCGTCAACTGTTTCCGCACCATGGAACCGGGAGCCGGCATGGATCTTGCCGCCGCGCGCAAACGGTACGGCTCGCGTCTGGCGTTTATCGGCGGACTGGACAAATTCGCCGTGGCCCGGGGACGGGATGCCATCGACCGGGAGCTGGAGGCCAGATTGCCGGCCATGCTGGCGACCGGCGGTGCGATGGTCAGCCTGGACCATCGGATTCCGCCTGATACACCGCTGGAGCTTTATCGATATTATGTGGAGCGGGTGTGGGAGTATCTGCGCAGCGTTTGAGCGCCTGAATGGGAACGCAGGCCGTCGCCGACAGGGCGACGGCTTTTTTTTATGGTTTTTCCGACCGCGGGGCGGCGCGACTGCAGAGAGCGAGAGGGGGTGCAGCAGAGGGGGCGGACGGTTCCCGGGGACAGTGAAAAGGAGCAGGGCGGAGGAGTGGTTGATCAGCTTAAAAAAATAATTTGGATCAAAAGTTGATCATTTTGCATGGGATGTTTTCAGCAGAAATCTTGCTTTTATATCCGGATTTGCGTATAATATAGGTGGATCAAAGGTAGTGTGAAATGATCAAAAAGAGTACATGCGCAATGAACAAACCTCCCAAGGCTGCGGAACTGGTGGATTACCTGTCGGCGCAGATCGCCACCGGCTCTTACCCGGTGGGGGCCCGGATTCCGTCGGTGCGGCGCATGGCGGCGAAGTTTCAGCTCAGCTATGGAACCGCGCTGCGGGGAATCGAATTTCTGCTGGACAGCGGTGCGCTGCGCAAGGAGGGACGCGGGTTTCTGGTGGCGCCGCAGCGGCAGTCCGCCCGCGAATACAAACGCATTACGGTGTTTCTGGAGCCGCACGTGACGGAGCGCGGCATCGGTTTGTGTCATACCGCGTTCATGCAGATGCAGGAACTGGCTTACGCGTGCGATTGCCACTTTTTCGTGGTGCCGGTGCGCGGACGCGAAATCACCACGGAGCTGATCCGCACGGCCAGCGAAGGGTCGCACGGGATCGTGATGCTCAACGAGTACGATGCCTATTTCTCCGAGCTGGATACCCGGCTGCCTGTGGTCGGGACCCTGATCCACAATTCCTTCGGCGGGAAGGTGTCGACGGTGAATCTGGATCCCTTTTTCGTGGCGCGGCAGGCGGTGACTTTTTTTCTGTCGAAGAACGTGCGCACGGTTATGATTTCCACGGCCGCCCCGCCGGTCTACATGCGACGCGGCGAAGTGTTTGAATCGGAGTTTCGCCGCGCCGGAGGCACGGTCAAGTGGGATTACGACTGGCTCGACGAAATGCACCTCGGCAAAGGCGAGGGCGCCTACTTCACTTCGGACCATGTGGCGGAGGAACACATCGCCACCATGGAGAAGATCGGGGTGGACCTGACTCGGTTCCCGATTCTTTCTGTGGACGGGAAACGGACTCTGATGCCGAGTTTTCACCGATTCCCGACCATTGCGGGGGATTGGAAGGAGATTGGACGGGCGTTGTTCTGGGAGATTTACAATCGGATCCGCGATCCGAATCACCCGGTG
>CASFXO010000269.1 GCA_949298665.1 uncultured Lentisphaeria bacterium | reverse complement strand
ACTGCTTTTCCCGAGACTCAAGCGCTTTTGAAGCGAGTTCGAAAATTTCCGCAATCTCCGCGGTATCCGGCAGATACCGCCGCAGCCGGCCGAGATAATCGCGCCGCGCAAATTCGGCCCGGGAATGGTCATATTGCAGATCGTATACCCACCCCAGTTTGGACACCACAAAATCCGCTGAATTGCGGAAATCCCGGTAAAACGGCGGCTCCTTCCGCAGCAGCCGCTCCCGAACCGCGGGCGTCAGCTCGGTACTGTCCGCCAGATTCCAGACCACGGCGCGATTGGCGGGGTGCCCCAGGTAATCGAGCAGAATCGGCAAAATGTCCAGCTTATCCGCGTCCCGGACGGCCGCCGCCACCTGCCGCGCCGTTCCGCCCAGGCCCGGCGGCAATGCCAATGCGTTATGCCGGCACACCGCCGCCAGCACGATTCCCCGCTCCGCAGGCGTCCTTCCTGTCGGGAAACGTTTTTCCACCAGCAGTCGGGCTCCGAGCTGTCCGTGATCGACGCTGACTGCGTCGTGAAAGGTCCGGAACCGGCGGAACTGCTCGAATCTGCCGAAATCATGCAGCATCGCGGCCAGATCGGTCAATCGGGCGGCCGTCGGGGAAAAATCTTCAGCGGCGGCCAGCGTCGCCGCCTCGGACCGCACCCGGAACGAGTGCTCGATTTTCAGCCGGATCGAACGGTCGAATTCTTCCTCACCGCAGAGAAACCCTTCCGCATAGCCCCGAAACCGTTCTCCGAGTTCGTCAATCTCCTGCCTGCCCATCATCCATCCTGTCCCCCGCCGCTTCTCCGCCACCGCAGCGCCGCATCGGTACGAACCGCACCCCGCAGGCCTTCTGTTCGGGGCCATCTTCCAGAAATCCCAGTTTCCGGTACACCGATACCGCGCCCGGAACCGCCAGCAGCGTCAGCCCGCCGAAATCCTTTCCGTGCATCCGGACCGCCAGCGGCGTCACCCGGTCGATCAATTGCCGGGCCACCCCCATGTGGCGAAACATCTTACCGGTAAACAACATGGAAATATGACAGAAATGGCGCATCTCGAGAAAACCGGCCAGCGCACCTTCCGCCGTCTCCGCCAGAAACAGCTGCGCGCCGTGCGACTGCCGCGCGGCGATCTCTCCCGGCGCAATGTAAGTGAAGAACAACCGGCAGCCGTCTTCTTCATAATACGGCCGCAGCGCTTCGTCGAAACAACTCTCCGCCAGCCGCGACACCGCCGCCTCGTCGCCGGGACGATAGACGCGAATGCGCCATTCCACCGTCAGAGTTCCGCCAGCCAGCCGTTCAGCGTCGCGGCGTCCGCCACGCACTGTTCCGGAGAGTCATCCATGAAAAATTCCAGCAGCGCCGCATGATCCGTCCCCGATTCCACCGCCGTCCGCAGATACCGCCGCCAGTCCGCCGCGCCTTCCGCCAGAGGCCGCCGCACCGTCGGCGGATCCCATTGAAACACATGCAGCGTCGTCAGCACCGGCAGCATCGTCAGCAAACCCGCCATCCGATAGTCGAACGACTGTCCCACCGCGGGCTGCCAGCCGGAACGCAGCTGCGGGTCCCCGACCTCCCGGAACAGCAGTTCCGCGGATTCATTGGTGTCGGTCAGCGTCTTGCCGTGAAACTCGGTCGTCACCGTCATGCCTGCCGCCGCCGCCAGACGACAGCATTGATACAGATCGGCCACCACCGCGTCGCGTTGCGCGGGATTCGTCTCCGCCGATCCCGTATTGCCCGCCCATACCCGGATGGTCGGAGCGCCCAGCGCCGCCGCCGTTTCCACCACTTTTTCAAAGTCCGGACGATCCGGTGTCCCCGCCCGGTAATAGGAACCATAGGAGGAGCAACGCAGACCGTTATCCGCCATCAGCGCCGCCGCCGTCTCCACGGCTGTACGATCACCGGGCGGCACATGCACGTCGCCCCCCCATTCGATCAGCCTCAAACCGCTGCGCACGCACAACTCCACGATCTCCCGCACCGACAGTTTGCGAAACGAAATCGACACCAGACCCGACTCCATCATCTTCCCGTTCCCTTTCCCATCTGAACCCCGGTTTGTTTCCTTCAACGGCTCCATATCCGCAACAGCAGTGCCACCGCCTGCTCCGTTTCCGAAGACACCGTTCCGGGCGGCGGAGCCGCCGCCCGTCCCGTTTCCGGCAGCAGACCGAGATCAGCCGCCAGACGCAATTCCGCCAGGCGCAACGCCAGCACGGCCCGCTCCCGGCGCAGCCGGACCGCCGTATCCGCTTCCGGTCCCGGCGCGGCCAGCTCCGCCGCCCGGC
>CASFXO010000268.1 GCA_949298665.1 uncultured Lentisphaeria bacterium | reverse complement strand
TCCCCTGCCGGTCGCGGCCCGTGACGATGCTCCGGATCTCCGCCGTGCGGGCGGCGACGCCCAGATCCTCACACACCACCCGGGCCGCGGCATCCTGTGTCCGTGCCCTCAGGCGGATGTTGCGAACCTGCACCCCGAAGGGCTCTCCGACGCGCCCGGTCCCGGCCACGATCCGGAGCCGGACGACCGGCGTATCCTCCGGCGCCTTGACCAGTTTCGGTTCCCAGCGGGCGAATCCGTCCTGTCCCGGGGTGAACGTCGCGGTCCGCGCCGTGGCGGGAATCCCGTTCCGGTGCTGAAAACTGAATACCATGCGCCCGTCGGCGGCCAGGCCGCGCAGATAAAAGGCGCTCGTCGCCCGGGGATCGTCGGTCTGCAACTCCAGCTCCACGGATTTTCCGGCGATGGTAAACGGAGCAACCGTCAGATCCGCAAATGCATAACCGATCTTGCCTTCATCCAGTTTTGCCGTCAGCGTCAAGGCGCCGTCGCGGTATTCCGCCTGAATGCCGGAAACCTTCGTGCCGAACGTCCCGGTCGTCGTTTTTTCCCCGACCACTTCCACCGGCTGCGCCAGCACTGCCGAACTCACACCGAGTACCAGCAGCAAGGCGCCGACCATCGCTTTCCGCTTGAACTGTTCAATCCGTTGCATTGTTCGATTGCCCTTCTCTGTCCATCCCGCCATCTTGCATCCTGCTCTCCTACCATCTCCAGACCGCATCCGCCGTTGCAATTCCCCATGTACGAATGGAAAATATCACGGTTCAATCCCTTCCGCGCGGCTGCCATCAGTCCTCTCTTCAACGTCCGATGCCAGTTCGTACAGCCGGGGATAGAGGTAAATCTTCCGGCCCGCGGTATGGGGGGATTCCAGCCGCCGCATGGCTTCGGTGAACAGCGCCCGTCCCGCCTCCACCCAGTCCACGGCCACCGTGTTCACCGGCTGATATCGCGGCACCAGCAACGATTTTCCGTCCAGCGCCAGTAACGGCACCCGATCCCGAAAATGACGTCCGTGCCGGGCGAAATACACCCGCTCCGCATACTCACAGGGCGTTCCGGAAGTGAAGAAATACCCGCATCCGGCCACTTCCAGCAGGGAAATATCCGGATGGTTGTCCGTCAGCGGCACCAGCTCCGTTTCGCCGTATTCCCGAAACGCCTCCATGAAACAGCGGGCCCGCACTTCACTGACCCCGTAGTCGAACGACAACACCCGGACTTTCCGGCAGCCCCGCCTCCGGAAAAAATCCGCCGCCATCCCCCCGGCAGCGAAAGGATCCAGGTCGATGGTGGAAATCCGTCCACCGCCCATGTCCTGCATGGACAGCCCCACCGCCGGAATCCCCGGCGGCAGCTGCAGTCCCCGCCGGTCGAACGACCCCAGCAGCACGATCGCGGCGCAATCCCGCACCTCGGCGGAGGAAACCACATACGGTTGCGGCAGTTCATAGTAGTCGTGAAACAGCATGTTGATGGCACAGCAATGACGGCGCGCCTCCTCCTGAAGCCCGTTCAGCGCATAAGCTCCATAGGAACGATCCACGTTCGCTCCGATGGCATGGTCGGTGATCACCGCCAGGCGGCGAACGGGCGTCGCCGGGCGTTCCTTCGCTCCGGAAGCAATGTAGATCCCGGAACCGTGCCGCATTTCAATGATCCCCTCTTCCGCCAGTTTCCGCATACCGTTGTGCGCGGCACAGCGGGAAATCCCGAAATCATCCGCAAGGGACCGCAGCGACGGCAGCTTATCCCCGGCCCGGTAGTTGCCGCAGGCGATCATCGCCCGGATGTGGTCCGTCATCCGCCGGTATGTAATGCGACCATCCTCACTCATAAAAAAACACCCCGTCCGTATCCGTTCGTTTTTTGCATCATTTCACCGGTTCCTCCGCCGGGGGAATCCGGAACCGCTGCACGTTGATCCCGTTGCCGCTGAAGTACAGCCAGCCGTCCACCACCGCCCCTCCGGCGGTAATCTCCTGCGGCGGCCGCCCGAGCAACCGTACCGATTTCCCGGACGCGGCCAGTTCATGGATTCCCCGCCGTTGCAGGATGAACAGCCGATCATCCGGGCCTTTCTGCAAAGAACAGCGCGGCACTTCCCCGAATTCCTTCAGGTCGAAGGTCCGCTCCACCGCCAGCGTTTCGGGATGCAGCAGCAGCAGTCGGCCGTCGGCCAGCATCGCGCAGACCCGGCCCCGCCATAATTCCAGACTCACCACGGAAGAGGCTTCCGGAATGGCATACGATTTCCGGAGTTTCCGGCTCGGCCAGTCGATGATGAAAATTGCGGCCTCCTTCGCCTGCCGGTACCCCCCTCCCGGCGCGGCCACGCTGGTGCCGCCGATCAGGTCGCCGTTCGGCAGCGTCCGCAGCGCAATGCAGCTCAGCCCCGGCAGATAATCCGTAATCTGACTCTTTTCGCCGGTCTCCAGATCGTAAATCCCGATGGCGCCGCCGGTCATCCCGTATCCGGCAAATCCGGAAAACAGCACGTGCCGTCCATCCGGATGCACCGTCACCGTCCGCGGCCGGGCGATCGCATCTCCCCAGCGCCCGGCAAGCCGGGGGTTGCTCCGGGGGGCCGGTTCCGATTTCGCCGTCCGCGGCGCCGCCGCCAGTTCCACGCCGGTCAGACCGAACATCGGCGGCCGGTCGTCCGACATGCGCGAAACCGCCACTTCCACGTCCACCTCGCCCGGTTCCAGATCGAACGGCCCGAGCGTCAGCACCTCCGACGGTCGTTCCCGGTCGCTCTGCAGTTCGCAGTCGGCTTCCCGCCCCTGAAACCGCAGCTTGACCCGGCCATGCAGCGGCGAACACAGAAACTGAGTATTCAAATAATACCGTCCCGCGCGCTCCACCCGCAACGGCACCCGGAAGACCGCACCATCCCGCCCGCCTTTGCCGAAAAGCATCGGCGGCATCATCATCGGCGCCACCCGGCACCCCGGTTCCATCCGGACCGTCCGGGCCAGGTCCCCCGGCCACGGCCCGAAATGCGGAATGTTTTCCGATTTCCATCGCGGCACCTCGTCCGGTTCGTAGATCCAGAGGTCGCCGAACGGATATTCGCAGGCATACAACCGTTTCCCGTCATTTGCGAAATTGCAGAAATTCCCCCCGGTCATCATCGGCTGCAATCCGTAATCGGTCATCACCCCGGTCGTCGGATCATACATCACCCAGTGCATCGGATGCGCGGTGGTAATATGCACCTTCCGGCCGTCCGGACCGGGGGCGATGCTGGTGATTTCCAGTCCGCCGGGAGTGAAGTCGAAGGAACGGCTGACCACCCGGCCGTCCTTCTCCCGGACATCGTAAATCCCCCGGTAGAAATCCCAGCGCACCACGGACGAACCGTCCGGAAACGTCCGCAACCGGCCACCGAAATTCGCGACCAGATCCGCCCGGGCGGCCGGCATCTTCCCGTTTTCGGCCACCACTCTGCCGCCGAGCAGTTGTACGCGGAAGTTGCCGAACGTGGCATACACCGTCCCGTCCGCCGCCGGCATCACCACCCCCTTGCCCTTGGCCCGGAGCGGTTCCGGCAGGATCGACGTCTTTCTGCCGGTGGCGGGATCGAATGCGACGATATGGGCCCGCGCCGTCCCGATCCCGCAGTACACCACCCCCTCCCGGTCCACGGCCAGATGGCTGAGATACGCCTCCCGGTCGTCCATCCGCCCGTAATCCGTGATTTTCCCGGTAGCCGGTGAATAGGCGATCAGCCGGCAGTGCGGAGCCGTGCCGAGATAAATGGTCCCGTCCGGACCTTCGCAGTAGGTCATCACCTCGTCCGTCGTCGCCCGCCCGAGAAACCGCATCCGCCGGGTTTTCAGATCGAAACAGACCAGATAGCCGCGCTGGTCATAATAGTATTTCCGGTCCCGCGTCAGCACCGAGGAATAACTGTAACGGAGCTTCGGATTCACCTCCGGCGGCACCACATATTCGCCGGAAGTGTTCCGGTCCACCTCCCAGAGCAGCAGTGCCCCGCCGTGCGGCCCGAAATCCGCCACCCGCGCCAGTACCACCCGCCGCCCCTCGTCGTCCGTCGTCGCGGTCAGGCTGCGCAATTCCACCGTCCGGGCCGCCGTGCCCAGCACTTCAAATCCGGCGTCGGGCGCGGGCGCCGCCGCCTGAAGAGCAATTGCCGTCATAGCCCATCCCATGAACCCGATTCCCCGTTTCACGATTCCTCCTGTTAAAGGCATGACAAGCCCTCATTTCAACGAAGTGTCTTTCAAGTGTCTACATTAATTATAAGGGAATTTTTTTCCGAATGCAAGGGGTGTTTCGAAAAAAAGAATTCTTTTTTTGCGGAAGAAGCCCATCCGCTCCCGGGCTTTCCGGAACGCGCGGCGGTAAAAACGGGAAAAGCGGCCGCCGGAATTTGTCATTTACACATTCCGGCATTATATTAAGGTTTTACGAATGGAACCTTCAAACCACCAACGCAAACCGCCATGAAAACATTTGAACAGCTCTTTTCCGAACTCCGGGCCAAAGCCGCCGCAGCCGATCCGGACTCCGGCACCGTGAAGGAACTGGCCCGGGGAAAGCACTTCATCGGCAAGAAAATCGTCGAGGAAGCCGGCGAAGTCTGGATGGCCGCGGAATACGAGGGACGGGAGAAAACCGCCGAGGAAATTTCCCAGCTGCTGTATCACCTTCAGGTCATGATGATCGCCAATGATCTGGATCTGGAAGACGTGTATCATTACCTTTGATTTGAGCGAAAGAGATTCAACACCATGCTGCAACTGGCCATCCCCAACAAAGGCGCCCTATCCGAAAGCGCCATCACCCTCCTGCGCGAAGCCGGATACCGCTGCACCCGTTCCGGCCGGGAACTGATTCTGAGCGACCATGAAAACGACATCGATTTCGTTTTCCTGCGTCCCCGCGACATCGCCATTTACGTCGGCAACGGCATACTGGAACTCGGCATCACCGGCCGGGACCTCACGCTGGACAGCCGCGCGCCGGTCCGGGAAATCATGCCGCTGGAATTCGGGCGGTCCCGTTTCTGTTACGCCGTACCCGCCGATTCCGGCATGACCATCGACGATCTCAACGGCAAACGTATCGCCACCAGCTATCCGGAACTGCTCCGGGCCGATCTGGAAAAACGCGGCTTCCAGTGCGAAATCATCCGGCTCGACGGCGCGGTCGAAGTTTCCGTGCGACTCGGCGTCGCCGACGCCATCGCCGATGTGGTCGAGTCCGGACGTACTCTGGCCGAAGCCGGCCTGGTCGTCGTCGGCGAACCGCTGCTGAAATCCGAAGCCGTGCTGATCGCCCGTTCCGCCGAAATCGCCGACTGCCCGGAAGTGAAGATCCTCATGGGGCGCATCCGCGGCATCATGCTCGCGTCCGCTTACGCCATGATCGAATACGACATTCCCCGCAGCCAGCTCGCCGCCGTCTGCGCCATCACGCCGGGCATCGAATCGCCCACGGTTTCGCCGCTGAGCAACCCCGACTGGGCCGCGGTCAAAGCCATGATCCGCCGCGCCGACAGCAACCGGATCATGGACGAACTCTACGCGGCGGGAGCGCGCGGCATCATCGTCACCGATATCCGCTCCTGCCGGATCTGAGCGACGCCCGAAGGCAGAAAGGATAAAAAAATGGCTGACATTCTTCAACGGGCGCGCGAAGTCTTCGATGTGGAAATCGACGCGCTGCATCATGTCCGGGATCTGCTGGACGACCGTTTCGTCGTGGTCAGCCGGGCCTGTCTGGAGGCGGTATCCGGCGGCGGCAAACTGATCCTGACCGGCATCGGCAAGAGCGGTTACATCGGCAAGAAAATCGCCGCCACTTTGTCCAGCGTCGGGTCTCCCGCGGTTTTCATGCATCC
>CASFXO010000267.1 GCA_949298665.1 uncultured Lentisphaeria bacterium | reverse complement strand
CATTGTTCTACTACACTCCGTTGCAGCGCCGCGGCGCCGCGGCAGGGACCGCCCTGCTGGTCATCGCGGCTCTGGCGGGCCTGTATCCCACGTTGTCCGACCGAAAACAGCGGACCGCCCAGATCCATCTGCTGCTGCTCGGCGGCGCCTTTTTCGTCACCCAGCTGCTGACCGTCACCAGCGGCCGTTACCGGATGGCCATGCTTCCCGCGCTCTTCATGCTCGCCGCCGTCTACCTGCAATGGCCGGAAAAACGGTGGCTGAAACGCATCCTTCCCGCTCTGGGGGGAATGCTGATCGTACTCGCTTCCCTGACGGTCATGCCGGAACGGCCGCAGACCCGGAGCGAAGCGGTCTCGCTTTTCGGAGAAGCCCTCTTCCGCCGGAACCGGCCCCGGGAAGCCGCGGTTCTCCTCACCGAAAATCTCGCATATTCCAACGATTTCGCCCGCGACGCCAATCTGCTCGGCGAAATCCACCGGAGCCTCCATGACCGCGAAACCGCGGCATACTGGTACCGGCAGGCCGCGGCCAGGGATCCGGACGATGCCTACAGCCTGATGAACCTCGGCACTCTGGCACTGGAGAAAAATCGTCTGCTGGAAGCGCGCCGATGCTTCGAAGCGGCCTTGGACCGCAATCCCCTCCAAGCCGGAGCCGCTTATAATCTGGCCCTGACCCTGGAACGTTCCGGCGATCCCGCCGCGGCCGAAGCCGCCTACCGCCGAACGTTGCAGCTGGACCCGCAACACCGGCAGGCCCTGAATGCGCTCGGACTGCTCGCATTCCAAAAAGGCGACTTCGGGGAAGCCGTACGCCTTTTCCGCGCCGCACTGCAATTGGACCCGAAACATGAAGGCCTGCGCCGGAACCTGCGCGCCGCAGAAGCAGCGGCCGTCGCTGAAAAAAACGATTGACCGCCCCACCCGCCTCCTTCCCGCCCCTGCCGCACAACCGGTCGGGACCGGATTCTTTCATTAAACATTGTTCGACATATTGAAAACATTCAAAGTTCGACTATATTACCAGGAATAATTACACAGGAATTTGTCGGCAACGCGCCCCGTCCGGATCGTTTCCGGCACCGATCCCGTTGCCGGAATCATCGGAAAGACAGAATATCGGAATGAATCATCCATCGGAACCACTGCTGACCACCCCGCGGGACTTCCGCTTCGGAACCACCGAAGCGGACGCCCTGGAGCTGGACTGCGGCCGGAAACTTCTGGATGTGAATCTGCGCTATGAATGCGTCGGCGAACTCGCCCCGGACGGCGGCAACGCGGTGCTGATTCTGCACGCGCTCTCCGGCGACGCCCATGTCTGCGGACGGCACACCCCCGAAGACCGCAAACCCGGCTGGTGGGACGATATGGTCGGCCCCGGCAAACCGATCGACACCAACCGCTATTTCGTCATCTGCAGCAACGTGCTGGGCAGCTGCGCCGGTTCCACCGGACCGCGGTCGATCAACCCGGCCACCGGGAAACGCTACAACCTGGATTTTCCGGTCATCACCATCCGCGACATGGTGCGCGCGCAGAAACGGCTGATCGATCATCTGGGGATTTCCCGGCTGCTCTCCGTGGTCGGCGGTTCCATGGGCGGCATGCAGGCGCTGGAGTGGGCGATCGACTATCCGGACATGGTGCGGAGCGCCATTCCGATCGCCACCACGGCCCAGCTTTCCCCGCAGAGCATCGCCTTCGACTGGGTCGGGCGGGAGGCGATCAAGTACGATCCCAACTGGAAAAACGGCGATTACGAACCGGACCGGGTACCGGACCGGGGACTGGCCACGGCCCGGATGCTGGCGCACATCACCTACCTCAGCGATGAATCGATGAGCCGGAAATTCGGGCGGGAACTGCAGGAACACGACGAATACGGCTTTGATTTTCAGCGGGATTTCGCGGTGGAGAGCTATCTGGAACACCAGGGGCGCCGCTTCGTCGAACGGTTCGACGCGAACAGTTACTTCTACATCACCCGCGCCATGGACTACTTCGACCTGGCGGAACGCGCCGACGGCAATCTGGCCCGGGCACTGGCCCCCGCGCGGGCGGACTTTCTGGTGGTGTCGTTCTCCAGCGACTGGCTGTTCCCGACCGCGCAGTCGCGGGCCATCGTCCACGCCTTGCTGAAAAACCGCCGCAACGTCAGTTTCTGTGAAATCGAATCCGATTACGGACACGATGCGTTTCTGCTGGAGGTGGATACGCTGGGACCGATGGTCGCCGCCTTCCTGCGCAACCAACGGGAGAAACAGTCATGACTGCGGAACAGATTCGCCGGCGGGACCTGGACATCGTCGCCGCCATCATCGAACCGGGCACGCGGGTGCTGGACCTCGGCTGCGGCGACGGCACCTTCCTGCGGCAGCTGCATCAGGAAAAATCCGTGAACGGCCTCGGCGTCGAAATCGATCAGGCCATGATCGCCCGCTGCATCGAAAACGGCGTTTCCGTCATCCACGGCAACCTCGACGACCCGCTGGACTTCGCGGAAGACGGGGATTTTGACTTCGTCATCCTCAGCCAGACGCTGCAGCAGGTCCGACACCCCGACCGACTGCTGCGGGAAATCGTCCGGGTGGGCAGACGCGCGGTGGTCAGCGTCATCAACTTCGGCCACCTGCCCTGCCGCTGGCGGCTGCTGGTTTCCGGCCGGATGCCGGAAACCGAGGCGATCCCCTACCACTGGTACGATACACCGAACATCCACCTCGGCACCGTCAACGACTTCCGGCAGCTCTGTCGGAAACTGGGCATCACGGTGGTACGGGAATGTCCGGTCGGCACCCGGTTTCAGCTGCCGGCGCG
>CASFXO010000266.1 GCA_949298665.1 uncultured Lentisphaeria bacterium | reverse complement strand
CAGCGGACAGGCCGCCGGGGCGATTACGGAATTCCGGCACGACGAGGATTTCGATCTCGCCACCGGCGACGCCTCCCGCGCCTATCCCGAATTGAAGCGGGTCCTCCGGACCATCGTCCATGTCCGGCCGGGCCTGTTCGTCATCCGCGACCGGGCGGAAGCGGACGCCCCGCATGTCTGGGAATTCAATCTCCACACCGTCCAGCCCGGCGTTTTCGATGAATCGCGGCAATCCATGGCGCTCGAACTGCCGAAAGCCGGGCTGGAAGTCCGCTTCTTCGCGCCGGAGCCGTTGCGGTTCGGAACATTCCGAAACACGGTCCTTCCGGCCGCACCGGAAAAACGTCCCGAACGCTGGCACTTCCGCGCCTCCTGGCCGCGCGCCGCCCGCGCCATGGAGCTGTGGACCGTCCTGATGCCGTACCGGACCGGCCGGAAAGACGCGCTGCCGCAACTCGAGAAACTGCCGGACGGCATCCGGCTGGCGTTCCCGGACGGCTCCGTACGAATCGTCCGCTTTCAGGGAGAAACCGTGCTGCTGGAACGGCCGTGAACCATGCCGCTCCCCCGCCGTCGGTTCACCGGCGGTTCTTCCGGTCGACGGCGGTACTCGTCCGGCATCACCGGCATGGGAATCCAGCCCGGCGGGAACCGCTTTTCAGGGCATGCCCACCGGTTTGAGGTTGGACCACGCGCAGCAGGAACAGGGCGCGATCACCCGCTTCAGACATGCGGCGGCAAGCGGAATAGCTGTCGCAGGCCGATTGCGCCATGGCGATTTCCTGAATTGGGCGATGATTCACAAACGCCTCCCGCCGCTTACTTCCGCCCGCTCCTCTCCGGCGCCGCCCCGGCACACGCACCCCGCTCCCCGGCGGCCTCGTTCTCCTGCTGCGCCAGCTCCTCCGGACCGGGCGGCTCGAACCGGCGGCTCCATTCCTCCAGCTGTTGCTTCGTAATGTAAAAAACCGCCTCGCGTCCGACATTCCTGTTGCGTTCCCGCAGACGCTCCCACAGCACTTCCTGCGAACAGGCCATGTAATGAATCCGGAAGTCAGCCCCGACGGCATGGGCCCGTTGCCGCAGCAGCTCCCGCTCCTCCCGCGCCCAGCAGCCGAAATCGAGAATGACATCCACGCCCAGCGCCAGCACCTTACGGGCGGTATCCCACATCAACGCTTCAATGGCCGCGTGACGCCGGTCATGTTCCCTGTTGCGGCCATCTTTTCTGAAGTCGTTTCCGAACAACTGATAATGCCACTCGTCCGTGGTCAGGCGCAACGCCCGGCACGCCTTTTCCAGCCGGATCGCCTCCGTGGTCTTACCGCTCCCCGGCAGACCGACCATCAAATGAAGAGTCGCCATCAGCATTTCCTCATGTTTCCCGTTTCTGCTGAAACGCTTTTCCGCGGTTCACCGCCTGCGGCCGTTCCGGCGGCGGTCCGCCGCTTCAGAAACCGCCCCCCTCTCCCAGCAGCAACTCGGCCAGCCGGCGACTGTAGGCCAGCTTCAGCAACCGGACGGCTTTCGAGCACTCCCGTTCCCGGGGAACTTCGTAATTGAACAGCCCGCTGTACTGTTTCTCACGCAGCGCCGCCACCAGTTCCGCCCAGTCAATGCACCCTGCGGTCGGGAAAAAGTGGTCATGCTTGCCGCCGCACGAACACGGCACACAATCAGTAATATGCAGCGCCTTCAGCCGTGAACCGGCCGCCCGGACAAATGCCGCGCAGTCGCCTCCGTTCAGCGCCAGATGTCCGGTATCCAGACAAAGCCCCAATCGCTCCCCGCCGCGCACGACCGTCCGCAACTGGGTCAGCTGCTCGTAGGCGGTATAGCGGTAAGGCAGGTTTTCCAGACAAATGGTAAAAGACATCTCCCGGGTCCGCTCCAGAAACATCTCCAGCGTTTCCACTGTCCGTTCCCAGGCGTCCCCCCTCCCGTAGGCGGCGCCCACCGGAACATTCAGCCCCGCCGGATGCAGCACCGCCGCCCGGACCCCCAGCACATGAAACAACTCGAACCAGCGCAGAAACGTATCGAACTGTCTCCTCCGGCGTGCCGGGTCCGCTTCCGCCGGGTCGCCGTGCAGCAGCAGATGTCCCTGCGGTACGGAGAAACCGAGGTCGTCCATATAGCGCCTGAATTCGGCGCCGACCCGCGCGGGCGTCCCCCGGTCCAGCAACTGCTGCGCATGCTCGTCCGAAAGTTCCGTAACGTGATATCCGTGTCTCAGCATGGTTTTCACCATCTGCTCCGGTGTTTCATCCACCAGAAACGCACTCCACATCGAGGGGATGATCTTCGCCATCACTCTTTTCCTCCCGGCCGGGGCTCTCCGGAATTTCGTTGAATGTCATCAGACCGCCGCCGTCTCAGTCCCGGCCATGATGCTCGTCCAGCGGCAGAAATTCCTCTCTTTCCGAATCATAATCGTACATCTCCCCGGTATCCATGTGAAAATACCAGCCGTGGATTTTCACACTGCCCGCCTCAACCCGCTCCCGGATCCAGGGGAACGTCATCAGATTCTCCATCGACAGCAGAATGGAGGTTTCCTCGCAGGCGCGCTGCTGCAATTCCCGCGGTGCGCCGCCGAGGCGCTCCCGCACCCGTTGCCATGCCGGTTCGGCCAGCGACAGCCAGTGCTCCAGAAATTCGGACGGATGCCCCTCCTCCGCTGCCGCCATCAAGGCGTGAATTCCCCCGCAGCGGGAATGCCCCAGAACAATGATATGCCGGACCTCCAGCACGCAGACGGCATATTCGATCGCGGCGCTCACCCCGTGAAACTCGGAGTCGGGATGATACGGCGGAACCAGATTCGCCACATTGCGGATCACGAACATCTCCCCCGGTCCGCTCCCGGTCACATGCGCGGGGTCCACCCGGGAGTCGCAGCAGGCGATCATCAGCGTTCCCGGCATCTGGCCGTGCTTCAGCCGGGAATACAGCTCGGTACTGTCGGAAAAATAGGCTTTGCGGAAATGCCGGAAGCCGTGAATCATTTTGCGAATCGCAGGGTCCATCTCTTCTCCTCTTCTTCCATCCCCCGGCATCTGACCGGATATTTCCGGAATAATACATGTCGGACGGTTGTTTTTCAACCCCGGGAAACTATATTATTCCGGTGATCCGGTCTGTAAACATGCCCGCCGCGGCGGGCGTCAACCCTGAAACCATTCGTGCCAGCATGAACACTCTGCTTGATCGTTTTTTTCATTATTCAGCCCACGGCAGCACCTTGAAAACGGAAATCATCGCCGGACTCTCGACGTTCGCGGCGATGGCGTACATCATCTGTATTCAACCGGCGCTTTTCTCCGGCCAGATGACGGGAACCGTCACCGGCATGCCGTTCGGCGCCCTGATCACCACCACCTGCATCGCCTCCGCATTCGGCACCTTGCTGATGGGACTGCTGGCCAATTACCCGATCGGCCTCGCTCCCGGCATGGGGACGAATTTCTTCGTTCTGTTCAGTGTCATGGGGACCTGCGCCGCCGTGACGGGCAGCCGAACGGGCGACCCGGTGATCTGGCAGACCGCCATGGGGGTGGTGCTGATTTCCGGGGTGATTTTCCTGGCGGTCTCCTTCACCGGATTGCGGAAGATGATTCTGAATTCCATGAGTCCTTCGTTGAAGTTCGCCATCGTAACCGGCATCGGCCTTTTCATCGCCATGCTGGGACTGAAAAACGGCGGGATCATCGGCGTGGAAAACGGGCAATGGACGCTGAAAACCGCCGGCAAGGATACACCTTCATTCATTTTCTTTGCCGGATTGATCGTGATTACCACCCTGCGCTATTACCGGGTGAAAGGCAGTGTGCTGATCGGTATTCTGTTCTCCGCGCTGGTGGCGCTGCTCTGCGGCAGGATTCAGATTTCCGGGGTCGTCGGAATGCCGGCCGATCCCATGCCGCTCGTCTTTCAGGCGGATGTGGGAACGGTGTTCCGGCATTTTCTCGAACTGCTCCCGCTGATCTTCATCTGCTTCTTCATGGACATGTTCGATACGATGGGCTCCGTCCTCGGCGTGGCCGTCAGTGCCAAACTGCTCAATCAGAACAATGAAATCGAACGGATCGAAAAAATCTTCGCCGCCGATGCCGCGGCAACCGTCGCCGGTGCCCTGTGCGGACAGAGTACCGTTACTTCTTATCTGGAAAGCGCCGCCGGTGTCGAAGCCGGTGGCAGAACCGGTCTGGTCGCAGTGGTGATCAGCCTCTGTTTTCTGCTGTCCATGTTTTTTTCGCCGCTCATCATGGCCGTTGCCGGATATGCGCCCGTTACCGCCGCCGCACTGGTGGTGGTCGGCGTCATGATGATGCAATCCGTTGCGAAAATTCAGTGGGAGGATTATACGGAAGGAGTACCCGCGTTTCTGATTTTCGCCGGAATTCCCTTCAGCAACAGCATCATCGGCGGCATCGCCATCGGCCTCATCCTCTACCCCTTCATCAAGATCTGCAGCGGCAGAATCAAAGATCTGAACTGGTTCTCCTGGCTTTCCGCGGCATGCCTGATGCTGTACCTGGTCCTGCTGAACGGACGCTGACCCCCCCGGGGCGAAAACAGGAGCGGCCGTGCCGCTCCCGCGCCCTCTCCGGCCGCCTCCTCTTGACAGCTCAGGCCAGGTTGTTCACGCTGAAGGTGATGTCGTAGCGGTTGTAGGTTTGCTCCTCGCCCAGCGCGAATTTGATGATGTAATTGCCGTCGCACAGATCCATGCCGCTGTTCAACCGTTCCATCCGGTCGTCGGCGCCGACCCGGTACAGGGTATAATCCAGATCCGCCAGCGCCCCTTCGATGGAACAGAGCGTGCCTTCCGCCACCTGGAACCGATGATAATCCACCGTATCCATCAGCGTCAGTTCATCGAGCAGCGTCATCCCCTGCTCCACGGTTCCCAGCTGCGACGCCGTCGCCGCCGTGTCGTTGCTCCGGTCAAAGGCCGCGTCCCAGTTGCGGATCTGGTGCCGGGTCAGGGTGGAGGCATATTGAATGCCGTCTCCGGAATAGACGTTGACATACTGAAAATAGAGCACGCCTTTTCCAGTTACCTTTTCCAGTCCCTCCAGATGCCGCGCGGCGAAGCTCGCTCCGGCGTCGATGTCCAACGTGTCCTTTCCCGCGCCGAAGTTCGCCGTACCGCCGCCGGATCCGGATTCCGCCACCAGCACGTTGCCGGAACGAATTTCCATCCGGTCATTGCCGGAAGTCATGGCAAGGCTGCTGATCGTCCCCTCCAGATCCGACACAATGACCTTGGAAAAGCCGAAAACATCCACATCCT
>CASFXO010000265.1 GCA_949298665.1 uncultured Lentisphaeria bacterium | reverse complement strand
TCGCCGGCACCGCGAAAACCCGCAGAAACCCCAGCACTTCGCCATGGGCGTAAAAGGAAAGACTGTTCGGAATCTCATAATTGCTGAAAAAACAGCGAACCTGCCCCGGCAGGTTCGCCACCAGCGACCACACCGTCGCTGCAATCCCCTCTTTGACCGCCTCTCCATGATACGCCCCGAGCACGTTTGCCGTATGCCCCGGCACCACGGCGGGCACCCCCCAGGTCACCCAGTTGAAAATCAGCACGGGAATCACCGCCAGCGCCACACCCGCCAAATACCGGCCCGCCCTGCCCCGCCATCCGGCCCGCCGGTACGGGCGAAACAACAGGAAAAGCAACGGCGCCGCCGCCACCGCGACAAACGTCTCCCGCCCGAGGATGCCGATACCCGCCGCCGCTCCGGCCCAGAACCAGGCGATGCGACGACGGCAACGACCGGCGCGCAACAGCAGCCAGAGTTGTGCCAGAAACACCACGCCCAGCGGTGCCGCCCGGAGAAAATCCAGTCCGATCAGCAGCGCCGGACCGTAAAAGCAATACAGCAGCGCCCCCAGCTGTGCCCCGGAAAACCCGAACCGCAGCCTCCGTCCGATCCGATACACCAGCACCGGCGCCAGTGCCGCGAACGCCGCCTGCAAGGCCCGCATGACTGTCGGATTCTCTCCCGCCGGCCAGGAGAGCAGAGCCAGAAACAGCGTATAGACCGGGGAATACATGTATCCGGGTTCCGGCAGGCGGCCGTGCGCCAATCCCAGCGCCGCCTGCAGCATCGTCAGCTGATCCGTGCCCGGCTGCGGGATGCCCAACAGGGAACTTTCCCGCGCCAGCCACAGCAGCCAGAACGAGCAGAAAACATAAAAGCCGTACACATACCATCCGAAATACCGATTCAAATGGCGGGGCGGATTGTATGGAAGATTTGTCATGGCAGGCAATATAGCGTCGCAACCGCCGCCGCGCAACCCCGGTTCGACGGGAAAAATCCGAAACTCCGCCTTGCGCCCGTGCCGGATATACTGTATATTGTGGCACGGAAATCACTTGGAATCATCATTCAACACAGGAGAATCCATTGCATGCAGTTCCGAATCCGTGGTGTTTGTCTGTTGCCGGCCGTCCTCTGTCTGATTCTTTCCGGGTGCGACCCGAAACCCGCTCCAACCGCCGCGTCGCCGGAGGTGGAAGTCCTGCCCGCCGCCGTGGGACCGGTCCGGGAAACCATCACCGCCATCGGCGAAACCAAGGCCGATGAAAAAGTCGATCTGGTGGCCCGGGTGGAGGGCTTTCTGAAAAAACGCAACTTCAAGGAAGGTCAACCGGTCAAGAAAGGCGACCTCCTCTTTGAAATCGAGCCCGAAATGTACGATGCGGAAGTCAAAGCCGCACAGGCCGGTCTGGAAAAAAGCCTCGCCGCCCGGAAAAACGCCGACATCGATTACGAACGCCAGAGCAAACTGGCCAAGGAGGACGCCACCAGCGGCCGCGCCTACGACAACGCCGCCGCCCGGAAAATGGAGGCCGACGCCGAGGTGGAAGCCGCCGAAGCCGCATTGACCAAAGCAAAACAGAACCTCTCCTATACCAAAATCTACGCCCCCTTCGACGGCTGGATCGGCCTGGCGCCGATTTCGGAGGGCAACCTGGTCGGACGCACCAGCGGCACCCTCGCCTCCGTCGTGCGCACCAATCCGATGCGGGTGGAATTCGTCCTTAACGAAATGGATCTGCTCACTCTCCTCCGCGGCAAGAAAAAGGGCCAGACCAGACCCGAAGTCCGCGTGCAGCTGTACACCCAGGACGGCAGGGAATACGACGCCGAAGGCAAAATCTCCTTCTGGGACAACCGCATCGATCCCGATTCCGGTACGCTCCGGCTTCAGGCGGTCTTCCCGAATCCGGACGGGAAGCTGATTCCCGGCATGTTCACCCGGATCAAACTCTCCCCGCCGAAACCGCGCGAAGCGCTGCTGGTGCCGCTGACCGCCGTCATGACCGATCAGGCGGGAGATTACGTCTATATCGTGGACAAGGACGGCATCGTCCGCCGCCGCACCCTGAAAACCGGCTACCGGGACGAAACCCATGTGGTCGCAATCGACAATCTCGCCCCCGGAGAAGAAATCATCGTCAACGGCATCCAGAAAGTCCGCCCGGGCATGAAGGTGAAGGCCGTGCCGGTAAAAACGGCGGACACCGCCGTTCCCTCCGCCGCAGTCCCCCCGGAACAGACGGAGAAGAAGAGCGAATCCGGCGCCGCCGATATCGCCCCCGCCGATGCGCCCCGCCGGTAAAAACGGAGCGAAACCATGATCAGTCGTTTTTTCATTGAGCGTCCGCGGTTCGCCTTCGTCATATCCATTGTCATCACGCTGGCCGGTCTGGTGGCGATCTTCGCGCTGCCGGTGGCGCAGTACCCCAACATCACGCCGTCCCAGGTTTCCGTCTCCACCACCTATCCCGGCGCCGATGCCCGGACCGTTCAGGAGACGGTCATCCAGCCGCTGGAGGCGCAGATCAACGGCGTCAAGGATATGCTGTACATCTCCTCCAACGCCACCGACACCGGGGCGGCGACCATCACGGTGACCTTCGGCATCGGCACCGACGGCAACGTCAACACCGTCAACACCCAGAACCGCGTCAACTGGGCCAGCGCCCAGCTGCCGGAAGAGGTGCGCCGCCAGAGCGTCATCGTCAAGGAGAAATCCAGCAACATGCTGCAGGTGCTCGCGGTCTATTCCCCGAACGGCACCTATGATTCGCTGTTTCTGAGCAACTACGCCACGATCAACCTCAAGGATGAGTTCACCCGCATCCCCGGCGTCGGCGACGTCCAGATTCTCGGAGAACTGAAATACGCCATGCGCATCTGGCTCAACCCGGAAAAGCTCGTCGAATACGCGCTCAATCCTTCCGACATTGAAGCGGCGATCAGCGCGCAGAACGCGCAGATTTCGACCGGCGGTCTCGCGCAGCAGCCGACCGACGGCAAGCAACAGTACTCGGTGACGGTTTCCTCGGCGAGCCTTCTGCAGACGCCGGAAGAATTCCGCAACATCTTCCTCAAGGTGCAGGAGGACGGTTCGGAAGTTCGCTTGGGCGACGTCGCCCGCGTGGAGATCGGCCTGCAGAGCTACACCGCTCTCGGCACTTACGAAGGAAAGGCTTCCTCCGGCATGGCCATCAAGCTCGCGTCCGGCGCGAACGCGCTGAGCACGGCCGAAGCCGTCATGAACCGCGTGGAGGAACTTCGTCCGACCTTCCCGGAAGGCGTGGACGTGGTCATTCCGTTCGATACGACGCCTTTTGTGCGGGCCGCTCTGCATGAAGTGGTGAAGACCCTCGTCGAA
>CASFXO010000264.1 GCA_949298665.1 uncultured Lentisphaeria bacterium | reverse complement strand
GCCGTGCAGACCGGCGTTCATGAACGGCGCGGTCAGATGGTCGATGATGACGGCGTTGCCGCGGCGCTTGGCGGTCATGGCTTCGCCGATGTTGTTGATGATGTACAGATAAAAATGCGGCATCGATCCCAGCAGCGCGTCCGGCCAGTCGTCGCCGATCAGCCCGAGCGGCCGCCAGGGCAGAAATTCGAAACTGCCGTGCGTGCCGAAGTGCAGGATGGCGTCCGCCTGAAATCCATGTTCCGCCCAGAGATAGGCGGCAAGATAAGGGTGCGGCGGGGCTTTTTTGGCGCCGTGAATGATTTTTGACGTGTCATTGCCGATTCCGGCGAGCGGCTGCGGCAGCAGCGCCACCTTGCCGAACTTCAGGACGCCAAGTCCGACGGCGGGCTCTCCCGCCACTTCCGTTGCCAGATAATCGCCGGGCGGAGGGCCGTATTCGCGATCGACGGCGGCGATGAGTTCCGGCGGCAGTTGCGCCGTGCGCCATTGCCGATAGGACGCTACCGGAATGCGTTCCGCGCCGTCCCGCAGAAACCGATCGATTTCGCCGCGGGCGTAGGTGCCGAAAACGGCGGCGTGTTTCTGGATTTGTTCCTGAAAGGTGTGCGTGTCGGTGGGCAGTTCGCCGGTGTCGTAGCCCTCGGCCTTCAGGCGCCGCAGCAGGGCCAGCAGCGAATCCGCAACTTCCATGCCGGCGGCGTGCATGGCGTTTTTGCCGGGACCTTTATAAAAGAATATGGCCAGTTTTTTGTCGCCGTTGGGAAGTTGTTTCAGCCGGACCAGACGGCGGGCGTGTTCCGCCGTCATCTCCATGCGGCCCGGAATCAGCGCGAGATCATCCACGCCGCGCGCATTGGGAAACAACGCGGATACCAGCTGGGTTCTGGTCACGCCGTCCAGCTCCGGTACCGCGATGCTCTGGCTGGACATGCCGCCGGAGAGTCCGCGCGGATCTTTCCGGTATTCGTCGTATTTCCGGTAAAGTTTCCCCGGGCCCAGCAATGGGATGTTCGCTTCGGCGAAATACCGGGCGGCGGCTTCGGGAGCCGCGTCGCTGAAACGCCCGTGCGGCATGGAGAGCACCACGTCGGGAGCGGCGGTGCGGACCATGTCCAACCGCTTGGCGCCGCCGGAGATGCCGACCACATTGAAGCCGGTTTTTTCAAGAATCAGGATGGCGTCCGAAAGGTATCCGGGAGCGGCGCGCCAGGCGCCGCCGTTACCGGGGATGACCAGAGCCGCGATCGGACGGCCTTCCTGCCAGTGGCCGTTGGCGGCGCACCAGGCGCGGTAGGCGGCGAAATCGGTGTGGAGGGATGCCCGGATCGTATGAAAAAAGGCGTCTTCCGGGAGGATTTCCGGCGGTTCCGCCGCCGGGGCGAACCAGCGTTTGCCGTCGATGTCGCGCCGGAGAAAACGGTAGAGCTGCCGATAATTCTCCACCGTATTCTGCCGGACGTAGGCATTAACGGTTTCGGCGGTTTCCGGGGTGAAGCTGCCGAAACCGGTTCCCGGTCGGCCGGCGTTGCAGACGTGCACCGGCGTCGTGGCGGCCAGGCGCCGCAGCGCCGCCTCCTGTTCGTCGGAGACGGCCAGTCCCATTCCCTGCACCAGTACGACATCGTAACCGGCGAGATCGGCGGCGTCCGATTCGGCGTTCCACTCGATCGGGGAGAGACGGATGAACGGGCCGATGTCCGGTTCGGTCATGCGGGCGAGCCGGAATCCGGAGAAGTTGACCAGCGCGATATTCGTCGGTGCGGCAAAATGCCGAACGACGAGCACCGCGGCGGCAAGGAGTGCCAGGAGGACGGGAAGCAGAATCAGAAGAACAGGTCGGAGACGATGCCGTTTCATGGGTGGGATTCCTCGTTTTCCGGAACGTAAATGATTTCGCCGTTTTCCAGACGGTAGGCGATGCCGACGCGTTGTCCGCGTCCGGAGCCGGTGGTTTTTTCGGATTTGTACCGGGTGACGCGGTTGTTTTTCTTGACGATGATTTCCATGTCGGGTT
>CASFXO010000263.1 GCA_949298665.1 uncultured Lentisphaeria bacterium | reverse complement strand
CGCATCTGCCCCTCCAAGGTCTGCACCCGGGCAGCCGCCCCGATCTGCCGGATGTAACCAAGCGCAGCGGATGCGTCCGTAAGACCAGTCGCTTTCATGACATCCAGGATGGAACCAGCAAGCAGTCCAGACTGAACAGCGCCTCCAGTACGACGCTGAATCCCCGCGGAAAGAGCAAAGGCATCCTCAAACTGCTCCATGGTTGCCGATCCTTTCGCCGAAAGTGGACTACCGGCATTCCGATAGACATCCGTCAGCGTCATTCCTGATCGCTTCGCAATCCGCTCCATCATTTTGTCAAAAGCGGCAACGCCTCCTTCAAAAGTGGAGGGGAGATTCAATATTGCCGTAGATCGTGCCTGATCCAGCGTCACCATCGTTTGCTTGCTCAAGTTCTGCGCCTCTTCCATAGCTGCGACAATCTCTCTGAATTTGGCAAGAACTGACGAAAGAACCCCCACAGCGCTTCCGAATCCCATCAACTGTTTCAAGGCGGATGCGGTACTGGAAAGCAGCTTGTCAGATCCATCGGCAGTCCGCTTAACCGCCTTTCCGGTTCGGTCAAAGGCTTTTTCCCCGGCGTCACCGACCCCGTTCGCGGCACGCTGAAGTTCGGCCAGTTCCTTTTTCGTCTTCTCGAACTGACGGATCAGATCCCGGTCCTCCGCCGTCAATGCCAGCTGCACCCGCCCCGCCATTTCACATCTCCTCCATCAACATCCGGTAGTCAGCAAACGTCGGGCGGTATCCCGAGTTGCGACCGGATCGCCATAACTCAAACTTCAGCCTTCGGAAGTTTTTTTTTTCGAACGCAGCTCCAGCAGCGCCGGAGCGTCCAGCAACGCCTCGATCACTCCTGTATACGCCGCATTGTCCAACAACCCGCGGACGCCGATCTCCAACTCGGAAAGATCATAGCAGACCCCGATCGCCGCAACCGCCACACGACGCAGCGTCGTATCATCAAATCCTTCCGGAACACCTTCCCCATCCAGTGCATCAAAAATCCGACGAGCCGCCTCCGACAGGAAACGCAATTCACCATCCGGAACTTCCCGCCGCCACTGCCCATCCTCTCCGATTCTGTCAACCGTGGGAAGACCGAAATCCGGACTTTCCGGCAGTACCGCCGGGATCAAATAGCATTCGCCATTGGCCATCCGAACCGGATAACCGGCAATTGAAAATGAGGAGCGGCGCCGCACCATTTCCGGTTCGAATTTCTTCAGAAATCCAAGCCGCAGATTTTCGCCGCAACGCCGAAATTCGTAAACCTCTTCATCATATGCCGCCAATCCCGGCCCCCGCCACACCAGAAGCCCGGAAACACCATCCGGAGACGAGGCGCGTCGACGCATGACCTCCCCGTCAAACCGCCCGACAAGCACCTTCGGAACATCATGCACATGCTCCGCAAAGTAAACCACCGGCGGCACAGGAAGATCCCGCCTCGGTCCGGATCCAGTAATCACCTTACGTAACAGCTGACCAATCACTTTTTGCTGCTCCCTATTCGAACATTCATCCGATACTGCAGAATCGCCTCCACGCTCGTCTCTCCGAATCTTCCCAGACTCATCACCTCGAACTCATCGCCGGTGGAGACATCCAGCAGCCGATCCTCCGGACGCGGCAGAGGAAACGCCGGACGCGGCAAGACCGCCCGCGCCGCATAAACCTCCCCGTCCCCCAGCTCCGATGCCGTCAGTTCCATCCCCGTTTTCTCCAAAGAGCCCGGCCCCTCCGCCAGCATCTCACCGCCACGCACCAGCCGCAGCAATCGCCCGCCAAGCGCCAGAATGTTATACTCTAAAATCGCCCGGTTCGCCTCTTCCATCGGTGTTCCCATGCCATCGTCTCCCTTACATCACCGTCAGCGAAAAACTCCGCAGCAGCACCCCGCGCCCCTCGTCCGATTCGAACGGAGCCGCCGAAGTGAAACTCTCGATCAGGAGACCGCCCTCCATTGACAGAAGTTCCGAAAGAATCCGGTCCGTCCGCTTCAGGAAGTCTGAATATCCAGCATAGAACGATTCGTCCCCCTCCCCCGCAGGTACGGCAAGCACCACCTCAAACTCCGCTGACAACTGAAAGCCCTGCGGCCCCGACCCGGCTGCGACCCGTGTGCCGGAAATCCCCCCCGCGTAACGCACCAGCGCCCGGGCCGGACCGAAGTCCGCCGGAGCCGCCCCCAGTTGCACGGTGATGAACGCCGCCGCCGATTCCGCATCAGCGGCGCCGCACAGTTCCTGAAACTCCGCCGATTCCGCCAGCATCGAAGCCAGGTGATTCAGCCGGTCGCCGATGTTCACGGCAATGCCTCCCCGAATGAAAAGAAATCGCCGCTCTCCGGAATCACCGGACGAAAACGCAGCGTTCCGGAAAATTTCGCCCCACCCTGAAGACCGGAGAGATCCACAAACGCACGACTGAGAACCACCGTCAGTGCGTCCGGAGTCGGGATGCCACCTTCGTTCACTTTCGAAAAACTGCAGCTGACCGCACCCGCCGGAACCTCCCCCGTCAACAGCTGCGCCGCGGAAATCCCGGAGAGATCAGAAAACGTCACCGAAAATTCCGGAGTGTGGCGGTCGATCCGCGCCAGCGTCGGATAACAGTAACCGTTTTCCCCCTCGTTCGTCAACACATTGTAGCCATTCGACAGACTGACCTGAGAAATCCCACCAAGCGAGGTGCCGCCGATTTTTACCGATCCAAGCGTATAAATGCCTCCGGTAATACGTCCCGGGAGCGTCTTCGTCGTACCGGCAGCCAGAGGCGCGGCACTGCCGTCGCTGCTCACCGGGTAAATCGACACCGCCAGCGTCGCCGTCTGTCCCGCCTGCGCCGAAATCTCCGTCGGTACCGCCAGCCCCTGAGACGCCGCATAGGAAATCGCCGAACTCCCAAACCCTCCGTCCGCGGCAATCTCCGGAAGTGATGCCGAAAAACCAGCCCCGCTCAGCGCTTCCGCTTCGGTAAGAAACAACAGATTCCAGGTCTGAAACGTCACCACCGGACGGCTGGTGAGCGTCCCCGCAAAGCTCGGGCGAGCCTCTCCGCCAGCATGCAGCAGCTCCGCCCCCAGCTGCGGCGAAATCGAAAAGGAGTCCCGCGAAATCGCCGACTCCGCAGTGCCGTTCAGACTGACCGCACCGAGCGTATAATTTTTGATCATCTTCATTCCCTTTCCCTAAACCAGAACTCCGTCCTTCACTACGGCAAAACCACCCAGCTTTTGACCACGGCGCCGGAGACGCCGCTCCAGCGCCTTGTCAAAGGCATCCTGCAACTGCCGAAGGTCCGATTCATTCATCGCCAGAAGCGCCGCCGCCTTGTCCCAGGTAGGCCCCCCCTTCCACGGCAGATCCCGGCGCTTGTGATAGGCGTAAAAATAGGTGACCTCCCGCCCCTTCCGGTTGATCACCGTCGGAAGATTCGGCCAGTGCGCAACCAGCGTCGTATTGGAAGAGTTGAACGTTACGGAACCACGCAGAATTTCCCGCCGGACCGCGCCGGACTTCACCAGCGGCTTGTCCGAGTTTTTCCATCTCCGGATTTCATACCATAACGTCCGTAGCGACCGTTCCCGCGGCGTCGCCAGGATGATCTCGGCGGTCGTTTTCCCAGCAAGCGGATTCACGCCGGTATAGCCCCGTTTGTAGTTTCCCCGGTACTCAGACGGATACCGGGAAAAAGCGTGGCGCGTAAAATGCACCGGCGCGATCGTCCTGCGCCAGAAACCGAACGTATCCTGCAAGGCAACCCGGACCGCAAGGCGCACTTCCCCGGCGGTTCGATTCAATGCCAGTTCATTCGCCATTCGCACTTTGCGCACCACGCTCATTCTGGCCATTGCTATTTCTTCCCCTTCTTCCGGTATTTGTCCAGAATCCGGTCCGCGCGCGGATCCGCAACGCACTCACCGCCGTGTGCGGAGAACTCCGCTTCGGAGTAGAAGTTCCGACCGCATTTCGGGCAGGTCTTCAGATATTTATCCGCCATTCCCCCACCTCCCTCTTCAGCGGGCCACGTATTCGCACCAGCTGGACAGCAATACGGCGGAAGCATCGAAATCAGTCACCACCTTCAGTTTGCAGTAGCGGCTCGTTTTCGAGTTCGCGGCAAACCGGGAGACCTCCCCCTTCTCCACCGCGGTGGGATCCGAAGCGCCTCCGGCTACCGTCAGCACATCGGCAATCTTCTCATACTCGCCGTCGTACCGGTCGGAACCGTGAAGTTCAATCGAAAAATTCTTCGTCGCCGGAACCGACAACGTTCCGGACAACGATACCACCAGCTCCAGCGCCCCCTGAAGCGAACCGAACTGGAAGGGGAGGGACAGCTCACTCGACGCATTCGGAAGCGGCTTTTCCACAAAAATATTCGCGTCCGCCGGGCGGGACGCCTCGCCGATGATACCGAAATCGCTCATTTTTTCATCCTTTCCGATTTTCATGATCCGGATGCGCCGCGTCCTGCGGCGCAGCCGGGTATTTTTTTCAGTCCAGCGTGACTTCCGACTCCGTACCCGGAAGAAGATTCCGGCTGGCACGAATCCGAATCCCGTTGATCGACTCCAGATCAAGCGAAACATTGCCCTCCGCGCTCGTCACCGTCAGATGCGCCGTCTTGAACAGATCCGCCAGCCGCGCCTTCACCTCCGGACGACAGTAAATGAAGGTGCGGCCGGGAGTCGCCCGGGCAGCTTCCAGCACATCGCAGACCATTGCCGCGGTCAGACCATCACCGGAAAGGTCGATATTCACGACGCCCGCCACGTAGCGCGGATTCAGGAAATTGCAGCCGAGGAACATACGCGCATCCTGCCCGTAGACCATCGATCCCGGAGCCGCCGGATCTTCATAAAAGTTTCCGCCGTTGATCGGCGTTACCGTCATAAATTCACCGGACTCGCCGAAGCGCGAATCATACAGCCCGCACATCTCCTCGTCCGTCCAGGTAACCGCCGTCAGAGAATACAGCGCCGCGCCCGTTCCTCCGGCAGAGATCAGTTTGTCGTTGGCAAAGGCAAAAGGACGCAGCGAATTGTAATAGAGCGTCGACTCCACGTCCCCACCCGTACGCCGCAGAACGCCCGGCATTTTGCGCCCGAAATATTCGTCCGGCCCACCGAAGGCATCCACCGTGTCGCGACCCTT
This sequence comes from uncultured Lentisphaeria bacterium, assembly GCA_949298665.1. GTDB lineage: Bacteria > Verrucomicrobiota > Lentisphaeria > Victivallales > Victivallaceae > CALXOD01. The sequence goes on along the minus strand of CASFXO010000263.1, from coordinate 1,962 downwards.
TTTCATGACCCCGCCGATCACCGAAAGGGTTTTCTGGCGCAGCACCGATTCCGCCAGCATCGACGGGCGGGCACCGTCCGGGTCAATGACATTTCCCCCCACCAGTCGGGAGTATTCCTCCGCCAGATGAAACCAGCCGTTCGAGGACGGAATCATCCGCATGTCCTGAAGCATGACGGCTTCTTCGGTAAGAGTGTCGATGATCGTTTCCTGCTTCGACGCGGAAGCGACGGCAATGTCGGCAAGAGTGGACATGGATTTATTCTCCTTTTTTTCCGGCGTTCCACGCCTTTTTCACAATATCCGCCACGCTCGGTTTCCGAACCGGCGCGGCATTCGCCTCATTGACTGCAACGGATTCCGGCGGAACGGACGGCTCCGCCGGAGCTTCCCCGGATCCTGCCCCCACAGCGGCGGACTCCAGCTCGGCAATCCGGGCGGCGGAGGCGGCTGCAGATTCTTTCAGGGTCGCGTTTTCAGATTCCAGCTCAGCAATCCGAGCGGAAGATTTTTCCGCCCACACTTCGCACATCCCGGCAAAATCAACATTTCGGGCCAGCTGGTCCAGCACGAAGTCCGCACCGAACAGTTGCCGGGCGCGGTTCAGCGTTTTCTCATCCATTCTCTTTTCCTCCATGTTATGCGCGGATCCCCGCGCCGGTTCTACCATCACATTCCCCCCGGAGAGATCCGGAAGCGCAGGAAGCGACCAGAACGCCAGCGCCGACGACGACAACCGCATCCCGTGCGTAACGGAACGATCAGCGGGAACTATCTCATCCGCCCAGCCTTCCTCTACCACCTCATCCGCAGTCAGCCATACCCCGTTTCCAGCATTCCGGTTCAACAGACGTTCCACCTCTTCAGCACTCCTGCCGGAGCGCTTCGCATACAAATGGATGATTCTCCGGTCATCAGCGGCCACCGACCGCGCCGCCTCCTGAAGCTCGAAGTAGTTCCCCGATACACCGTTCAGCCACGCACGGTGAACCAGATAACGGCAGTTCTCGGAAATCGTACGGCGCTTCCCCAACTGCGCCAGAAGCGTGGCGGCGCTCGCCGCGTACCCATAGCAATGCGTCTCAATCTCAAGACCGAGCGACGCGATGAAATCAAACATCGTCATCGCATGATCCACATAGCCGCCCGGAGAGTTGATGTTGATTGCCAGCTTCTTGACCGGATTCCCCTCAATCCCCGCCAGCGCCTTCAACGCCCCGATGACCGAATCCGCCCGGTTGTCGTACCGTATCTCCCACGACAGATAATCAAACCCGACGATCCCCACCACGCCGTTCAGATTCCAGACCGCCGTGTCCCCCTTGATCGAAAACGACGGATAAATGCGACTGAATTCCTCGGATTTCATCTCTTTCACCTCTCTCTGCGAAGGTTCGAAATTTTGGCATTGATCTCTCCCAGCGTCGATACACCCGGAGTCGGCGTAACCACAAACGGCAGTTTCATGGACTCCATCTCCCGTATTACCTCCGCCTGACGCTCCGCCACTTCCCGGCGATCACGACCGCGGGCAAGGCACTCCGAATCTTTGTCCGAATAGCCCGCCGCCTCCGCCCACAAGGAGGCGTAAACCTCCTTTTCCGGGTCCGCCGATTCCGGAATCGGCAGCGACCAGCGTGCATACAAGGGATACCGGCAGTCGCGCCCCGGACGCAGACGCCCCTCGCGAATCCAGCCTCCCACTTTCCAGGCATAAATCCGGCGACAAGCCGCGGTCAGCATCCGCCACTTCTGAAGAAAGGTTTTCATCGACACCCGGAAAACCATGCGCTGGCTGCTGTAATTGCCCTCGTGAAGACGGCAGGTTACCAGATCCAGCGGCAGACCGAAAGACAGACCGATCATATTCGCAATGAATTCAGAAAACGCCGCAAACTGCGGCCCCGGAGTGGTCGGCGCGATCGTTTTCAGGTCCTTCGCATTGTAGGCGGAAAGATCAAT
>CASFXO010000262.1 GCA_949298665.1 uncultured Lentisphaeria bacterium | reverse complement strand
GGGGAGCACTCACGGCGTGGATCGTATTGCAAGGAGGAGAGGTGTATCTATTTTCCAGCGACGAACCGGATTTCTTCCGGACGATGCAGGAACTGGCGGCGGGAAACTGGCACGGCTCCTGGAACCGCACAATTGGGCTGCCGCTTCTGTACTGGCCGTTTGCGGCGGTTCTGCGCAGCGATTCGGTGCTGGATCTGCTGCCCGCCTTCTCTTTTTTCAACGGGCTGCTGCTGGGGCCGGGGAGCGTGGCACTGCTGGCCTTCGCGGCAACCGGCTGGCTGGGATCGCGAAAACGCGGTCTGATCACGGCCTGGATCTACGCCGTGCTGCCGTTGTTCTTCTTTCATCTGGAAGATCCGGCGACCGGGACCTTCCGGGCATTCTTCGCGCTGCCGGACGCCACCTGGGCATTCGGTTATTACAAAAGCCTGACCTGGTGCGGCTACAACGCCATGAGCGATATGCCTGCCACAGTGCTGCTGCTCGGCTGCGCCGCTCTGCTCGCCCGAGCCCGCCCCGTGCCGCGGACGGCGGCGCTGGCGGGATTGCTGTTCGGAACGGCGATTCTGGTACGGATCAACGCCGTATTGTTTGCGCCGTATTTCCTCTGGCAGTTTCATACCCGCCGTCCGACGGCGTGGCGGCCCTGCCTCGCGGCGGGAGGGATGGTGCTGCTGCTGACCGTGGCCGGGCAGCTGATCATCGACACGGTACAGTTCGGGGCGCCCTGGATCACGCCGTTTTCGTTGCACGACCGGGCGGCGGAGGGATTCGTCTGGTCGATGCTGCCGGTCAACATACCGGCGCTCTTCGGAGCGAACCTGCCGTGGGCGGCGGCCGGAATGAGCGCATTGCTGCTGCTGCGACAGCGGAAACTCCGGTTGACGCTCGGGCTCTGGATTCTGCCGACGCTGCTGTTTTTCTGCGGGTATCCGTTTACGGCGGAGCATACGACGCGGTTCATTCTGCCGCTGTACGGCGCCTGGATCGCCGCCGCGGCCGGCTTGTGGCCGGCCCGCTGGAATCGCCGCCGCGGCCGGGTTCTGCTCTGCTGGGCGTTGACGGCGGGAACGGCGTGGGCTTTGCAGGCGGTCTGGTTCGTTTTTTTCCTGGTTTTGCCGGCAGCGGTTCGGGTCCCGGCGGATCTGGCCGTCGTCCTGCGGCACCGCAAACACCCGTAACCCGCCGCTCCCCGGAACATCGGGAAAACGTCCTCCTTTTTTTCGTTTTTTTCTTCTTTTTTCTGAAAACACCTTGCTTTCCCCGCCATTTTTTTCTATAATAAAACATAGTCAGATGGTCGTTTCTTTTTTTTGAATGCATAATCGCAAGCGCTTGCGATCATCTTTTCAACAGGGATCCGGCTCAAAAAAACGGATTTCGCCAGAAGAGGAAACACGTCATGAAAAAAAACTTCACGCTGATTGAACTGCTGGTGGTGATCGCGATCATCGCGATTCTGGCCGCGATGCTGCTGCCGGCCCTGTCCTCCGCCCGCGAACGCGCCCGCCAGACGCAATGCCTGTCCAACCTGAAACAGATCGGAGTCTACAACATGCTGTATATAAACGATAACGACGGCACCTATCTGCCCCCCCGGCGCGCCGCCACGATTACACTGGACGACTACTGGGTCGCCCGGATCAACGACTATATGGACCGCACCACCAGCGCGGCACGACCGCTGAACTGTCCGTCCGTCCGCATTGTCGAAAACGCCGCCAGGCGTCTCATCACATACGCGCTGAACGTCAATTTCGGTTACGGCCTCAAAGAAGCGCGCATGCGCCGCCCCTCCGTCAAGGTGCAGGTGGTGGATTCACCTTTCCTTAATTCGGTTTACGGTTATATCCTGACCCCGGCCAAAGGCTTCGCCGACCTCGGCAATGAAAATTCCACGGCGGAACACCAGAAGATGATCACCCGGCACCGGTCGGGCACCACCGTGAATTTTCTGTACGCCGACGGCCACACCGGCAACGCGCGCCGTGCCGAAGTCGCACTGAACCGCTCCGGATTCGACGAACCCTACCGCCGGATGTGGATCCCTGATGAAACCACCAAAAACGCTTCCGATGTGCTATAAACCATGAAAAAAATTTCTCTGCTGTTGCTCCTCCTTCTCGCCGGTCTGCCGCACTCCGTCGTGTGTGCGGCCGAATACTCCGCCGATGTGGTCGTCTACGGCGACACCTCCGCCGGCGTCATCGCCGCCGTGGCCGCCGCCCGCAACGGCCGGAAGGTTTTGCTGATCGCCCCCGGCAGGCGCCTCGGCGGCATGACCTCCGGCGGCCTCGGTCAGGTGGACGCCGGACGCGGCGAAACCATCGGCGGCATTGCCGGAGAATTTTTTGAAAAAGCCCGGCTCGCCCATGGCCCCGCCACCGCCCTGTACCGGCTGACGCCCTCCGGGGCGGAACGGACCTTCGAAACCATGCTGGCCGAAACCGGGGCAGAGATTCTGCGCAACGCCCCGCTCGCGGAACAGGACGGCGTCCACAAAGAGGGCCCGGTCATCCGTTCCCTGCGTCTGGCCAACGGCGATACCGTTTCCGGTCTCATGTTCATCGACGGCTCCTACGAGGGCGACCTGATGCGCCAGGCCGGCGTCCGTTACACCGTCGGCCGGGAAAGCCGGAGCCAGTACGGCGAATCCGGTGCCGGAGTCCGTCAGCTGCGCCCGCTGCGCCTGAGCCGGGACGAAGACGGCACCCTGTTGCCGGAACTGAAGGAATGTGATCCGGGACGCCCCGGCGACGGCGACCGCAAGGTGCAGTCGTATAATTTCCGGCTCTGCGTCACCACCGATCCGGACAACCGGGTCCCCTTCCCCAAACCCGCCCGTTATCGTCCCGAATATTTCCGAAATCTGCTCAACCATATTCTCAATGCTCCTGAAAAATCCTGGAAATTCACCGATTTCGTATCGCTCGGAGCGCTCCCGGACGGGAAATTCGACCTCAACAACAAAGGCTGGTACAGCACCGATTTCGTCAACGGCAGCTGGGATTATCCGGAAGCCGACTACGCCGAACGCCGCCGGATTCACCAGGAACACGTCGATTACGTACAGAGTTTTCTTTATTTTCTCGCCCATGATCCCCGCCTGCCCGAATCCCTGCGCCGCGACGTCGGCCGCTGGGGACTTGCCGCGGACGAATTCACCGACAGCAACCATTTTCCGGAACAGCTCTACATCCGCGAGAGCCGACGCATGATCGGCAGCTACGTCATGATCCAGAGCGACGCCTACGAAAACCCCACCAAACCCGATTCCGTCGGCATGGGGTCCTACATGCTGGACACCCACTGGGTGCAGAAAGTGCTGGCCCCGGACGGCAAAGCGTATCTGGAAGGACTCCTCGGCCACCTCCCGGTCCGACCTTATCAAATCAGCTACCGCGCCATCATCCCGCGCGGGGAGGAGTGCAGCAATCTGCTGGTGCCGGTTACGTTGTCCGCCTCTCATGTCATTTACTCCTCTCTGCGCATGGAACCGGTTTATATGATTCTCGGCCACGCCGCCGGCACCGCCGCCGCGCTGGCCGTCGCACACCGGACCTCGGTGCAGGCCCTGCCCTATCCGCTGCTGCGACGCAAACTGGAGGAGGAAAAACAGATTCTCGCCTATCCCGGCGGCGACATCTTCCCGCGCCTCGTCGAAGTCGCCGGAATCGTCCGGGACGACCGGCAGGCGGAATTCACCGGCAAATGGACGCATTCGTCCTCGACCGGACCGTATGTGGACGGTTCCTATGCCTATACCCGGCCCGCCGCCCGGGCCGACGCCTCGGCGCGGTTCCGCCTGACCGTTCCGGCGGACGGCCGTTACCATCTCGGAATCTGCTATTCCCCGGCTGCAAACCGGGCCGTAACCGCCCCGGTCGTTCTGTTCCGCAACGGACGGGAAGTGCGGCGCTTCACGCTGGATATGACCCGTCCTTATCCGGGCGTGTTCCGGGAGCTCGGCGAATTTCCGCTGACCGCCGGAGACCGGATCGAAATTCTGCTGACCAACGAAAACGCCGGGGGGCTGGTCGTCGCCGACTGCGTCCGGCTGCTGAATGAAAGCCGGCCGCTTTCTCCGACGGTCCGTCCGGTGGAAGGCACCGTCGCCCCCGCCGCACCGGAGACGAACCGGGAGAAACCGCTGTCCCTGACCTTCCGTTCCGGCGTCGCCATCATTGACGACGATGCCGCCGCCGGGCCAGCGGCCGCGACGAAACACCCGGAACAGGTCCGCCGCTATGCCGAATGGATCATGAACCGCATGCTGCCCGACGGCGCCGTCAACAACGCCGCCGATCCGGACAACGTCCTCATCATCCCCTATTTCTCCAATTTCTGCTCCCTGGCGCTGATCCGGGCCGGGGTGGCGCTGGGTGAAGAACGGTATCTCGCCGCCGCCCGCGACTCCCTGCGCTGGTATGCCCGTCATATTCAACCGGACGGCACGGTTCATGATTACAAGGGCGGCCGTTACCCCGACTACCGGGATTCGGGCACCTACGATTCGGCGGACAGCTACCCGGCCACCTTCGCCTACGCGCTCTGGTATTACGCCGTCGCCACCGGCGATCGGGACTTCCCCGCGGAAATGCTCCCGCACCTGCGCCGGGCCATGCAGGCGGCGGCAGAGGTCCGCCAGCCGGACGGCCTGACCTTCGCCAAACGCGATTACAAAATCAAATACCTGATGGACAATCTCGAAGTCTGGTACGGCCTGATCGCCTGCGCCAAACTGGAAAAGCTCCTCGGCGGTGATCCCGCCCCCTGGCGCGAGTGGACCCGGCAACTGGACACGTCCCTGGCCACCTTCTGGAAACCGGAGGAAAACTTCTTTGAATTCGCCGCCGGCCACATGGACCGGAAACGGCTCTATCCCGGTGCCCTGGCCAATGTCTTCGCCGTTTTGTACTGGATCGACAATCCCGATGGCCGCACCGCGCTCTTCCGCCGTCTGCGGCCGCTGATTCCGGAAGGGGAAGCCCTGCGCCGGATCACCCCTCAGACGCTCGCCTGGCTGCTGCTCGGCGCGCAAAACGTCGGCGACGCCGCGCTGGCCGAAGCGCTGGAACAGGCCCTCTCCGGGCGCCGGATGGAACGGGAACGCGCGCACACCTTCGCCCTGCTGCTTCACGTCGCCTGCGGCGGCATCAACGGACCGAAAGGAATGTTCTAGCCATGGTCAAGCTCAAAGACATCGCCGATGCGCTCGGCGTTTCGCTCACCGTCGTCTCCCGGGTGCTCAATCCCAAGCCGGACAAACACGGTTTCGTCGCGGAAGCCACCCGGGAACTGGTTTTGAAGAAAGCCGCGGAGATGGGGTACCGCCGCAACCGGTCCGCGGAATTTCTCGCCCGCGGCGGCCGCTCGGCCAACATCGGCGTCTTTCTGCCGCTGACGGCCAACAGCCTGATCGCGGAATTGGTCATGGGGATCAGCGAAGGTTCGAACCGGCATGGCTTTCCGGTCAACTATTTTTTCGGATTCAGCGAGGAAAGTTACCTGAACTTTTTCCGCCACGTCTCCGGCAACGCCAACTCGGCCATGATCACCTACCCCAGCCTCACCTGTCTGCGCCTCCTGCATGGGACTGTCGCCCAATATATCGCAGAAGGCGGAAAAGTCGCGTTTATCGCTCCCTATAATTTTGATTTCCAGTATGACGGGGCGCTG
>CASFXO010000261.1 GCA_949298665.1 uncultured Lentisphaeria bacterium | reverse complement strand
ATCGCCAGCGTCACCTGCGGCGACACCCGGCGGCCCTTGAGCGTCTGCGCCACCATGGCCAGATCCCGGTAGGAACTGTTGGTGCAGGAACCGATGATGACCTGCCCGACTTTCCGCCCGGCCAGTTCGGAAATCGGCCGGATCTGGTCGGGACTGGAAGGACAGGCGGCCAGCGGCACGATCCGGTCCAGTTCGATTTCAATGACGCGGTCGTATTCGGCGTCGGCGTCGGCGCTCAATTCCTGATAACATTCCGCCCGGCCCTGGGCTTCCAGAAAGCGCTGCGTCGCCTCGTCCGACGGAAAAATCGACGTCGTAACCCCGAGTTCGGCGCCCATGTTGGTGATGGTCGCCCGCTGCGGTACCGAAAGCGACGCCACGCCGGGTCCGAAATACTCCACCACGCACCCGACGTTGCCCTTCGTGGTCAGAATGGAGAGCAGATGCAGAATCACGTCCTTGGCCGCGCACCACGGTCCGAGGCGGCCGGTCAGCTTCACGCCGATCACCTTCGGGTACGCCAGCCGGAAGGGCTTCCCGGCCATGGCCAACGCCACATCCAGTCCACCCGCGCCGATCGCCATCATCCCGATGCCGCCGCCGGTGGGAGTGTGGGAATCGGAGCCGAGCAGGGTTTTCCCCGGTGCGCCGAACCGTTCCAGATGCACCTGGTGGCAGATACCGTTGCCGGGGGCGGAGAAGGTAACCCCCTTGGCCGCCGCGACCGATTGCAGATACAGGTGGTCGTTGCGGTTTTCCGGCCCGTTCTGCATCATGTTGTGATCGACATAGGAGACCGAGAGTTCCGTTTTCACCGCCGGCACGCGCATGGCCTCCAGCTCCAGATAGGCCATGGTGCCGGTGGCGTCCTGAGTCAGGGTCTGATCAATGCGGATGGAGACCGGCGAACCGGGAATTTTGTCGCCGCCGACGTAATGACGGTCGATGATTTTCTGAACAACAGTGCCTTTAGCCATGATTTCCGACGCTCCCTCGTTGTATGACATTCCATGAACGATCGGGATAATATAACGCGGAAACCACGCGAAATCAACCGCCGCCGCCGGAAAATCCCCGCCCTGCCCGGTTCACTCCTGAATGGGAATCAGATTTTCGTCCTTTTCCAGCGCCGCCGCGACCCGTTTGCGGAAGTCGTCCCAGCGTTTTTCCTCCAGAATCCGATGCGGACAGAATTTCCGAATCCAGTCGTAATGCATTCGCAGATCGTCCACGGAAAGCCCGTAGTGCTTGAGCAGCGAAGCCGCCAGCAGCACCGCGTTCGCCTCGGACCGCCGATACAGCCAGTCGACATCGTCCCGACACTGGCTGCGGCAGATTTCAATACCGATGCTTTCGGAATTGCCGGGGCCCCGCGCTCCGTCTCCGGCATGCCAGCCGTGCGTGTCCAGCGGCAGAATCTGCACGATCTCCCGTTCATCGACCGCGTAATGAAACGACACATGCACGCCGTCCCGCCGGAAATCCACCCGGTCCCGTTCCTGCCGGGCGGTGAAGGGTTCGGCGGTGTTGTGAATGGTGATGTAGCGGACCTTGCGGAATTTTCCCGGCAGTTTGTGGCGGCGGTTGTAGTCGTTGGCCTCGATCAATTGTTTCACATAAACCGGCGCCGGCTGCGGCCCCTCCGGTTCGACGGCCTTGAATCCGGCGATCTCCGCCCGGTTCCAGTCCGGCTTGCCGGATTGAAGTACATAATACATTTCCACATCGATGCCGGCTTCCAGCAGATTGACCAGCGTGGTTTCGTGGTCGGCCCTGCGGGCCCAGCTGGAAATCGCCACCCGGCTGTACCCGTCCTTGTTCAACGCGGCAGGCAGGTCCGCCACCTTCCCGGTCTCTCCGGTGCCGAAAATCAAAAACGTCTCTCCGTTTTTCGAAGAGCTGATCGTAACCGCCGCGCACTCCTTCGAACGGTCGGGCGCCGGTTTCGCGGTAGCGGCCTTGTCCACCTCGGCACCAACTGCCGCCGTTCCCGCCAGCACCATGCCCAGCATCATCCATTTCAGCCATCGTTTCATCATGCAAAAACCTCCTTGTTGTGAGCGATTGCCCGGTTACCATACATCCGTCCGGCGGCAAATACCAGACATGCCATTGATTTTCCGGACCACAAAGTGTACATTATCGGATGGAACAATCACCGGAACAATCAGCGATCATTTCCCCGCCGGCCCGGTCAGCCCTTCCTCCGGTCGACCGGCTGCGCTGGAGCTTCCCGGAAAACCTGCCCATTACCGCCCGGGTCGAGGACATCAAACGGTTGTGGCAGGCCCACCCGGTCGTCATCATCGGCGGCGACACCGGCTCCGGCAAAACCACGCAACTGCCCAAAATCGCCCTGGAACTCGGGCGCGGCCGCGCCGGCCGCATCGGCTGCACCCAGCCCCGGCGCCTGGCCGCCACCGCCATGGCCCGCCGGGTCGCGGTCGAACTCGAGGTGGAATGCGGAGCGGAGGTCGGCTATCAGGTCCGTTTCGATGACCGGACCCGCCGCGACACGGTGGTCAAATTCATGACGGACGGCATCCTGCTGGCGGAAACCCG
>CASFXO010000260.1 GCA_949298665.1 uncultured Lentisphaeria bacterium | reverse complement strand
ATGAGCGCGGTCAACGACCGCATCGTCGAAATCGCCGCGCTCCGGGTGGAACGGGACGGGACGATCAGTCGTTTTCATTCGCTGGTCCATCCCGGTTGCCCGATTCCTCCCGCGGCCACCCGGGTGCATCATATTGACGACGCCATGGTGGCGGAAGCTCCGAAATTCGTCCGGATCGCCCGCGATTTTCTCAATTTTGCCGAAGGAAGCGTCCTGGTCGCGCATAATGCCCGATTCGACCTGGCCTTTCTCCAGGAAAGCCTCGCCCGCTGCGGCATGCCGCTCTGGCGGGGCGACACCATGGACTCCCTCCGGCTGATCCGCAAAACTCATCCGGGCCTGCCCTCCTACAGCCTCCAGAATCTGCGGAAAATTTTCATGCTGGAGGATGCCATCGACGGCATGCAGGCACACCGTTCCGCCGCCGACGTGGAGTGGACGGTGCAGATCTTGAAGATCAGTTTGAACAGCCTGCTCCACCGCCCCGGCGCAGCGGAATGAAATACAGCGCCAGCGCCGCCAGCAGCGCCGCCGCCGTCAGCGCCAGCGCCGCCTCATGGAGCGGCGGAACCGCCAGCAGCTCATACCGCCCGGGCGACAGTTTCACGATGAAATGTTCGTCGACCTCAAACGAACGGCGACCGGGAAACAGCCGCCGCCCCGTTCCGTCGCGCCAGTAACTGCCGGGATTGACGTTGACCAGCACCGCCGTCTCCCGGTCGGCGTGCAGCGCCAGCCGGTTCGGCGACCAATCCACCTCCGTCAAGCCCTGATTCGGCGAAAAAAATTCTCCGCCATAAGCCGGGTGCGAAGCACTGAGCCGACGGTTCCGATACTGCATGCTGTAACCCATCAGCGGCTCGTAACCGAACAACTGCGCCAGATTGGCCCGCACCGATGCGTAACGCCCGTATTCCGGGCGGTTGACGGTCCGGATCGGATCGCCGGATTCCTTTGCCGCCGTCAATACGTTTTGTTCCGTCACTCCGTCGCGCGCGAACCAGGTTACCCACGCGTTGACCGTCAGCCCCGCCACCGACAGCGCCAGCAGCGCCGGAATCCAGCGCCGCCGGGCGCAACGCAACCGCCAGAGCAGATCCCACCCCGCCGCCGCCCCCAGCGCCAGAAAACACATCGCCGGCAACCGCCAGCGGGTAATTCCGAAATAACTTGTAAACGGCGGGATTTCCCGCAGCCACCATCCCGGCAACCAGCGGCATGCGGAATCCAGCGTCAGAACGGAACAGAGGACGAACAGCGTATGATGCCATTTCCAGCCCCGCCGGAGCGAGAGGATCCAGCCCGCCAGCGCCACCGGCCCGACGTAGCACCCCAGCTCCAGCCACGACCAGTATTGCGGCAGCACCTCCGGCCACGGCGCCCCGGTGGTCTGTCCCGGCACCCCGAGCGCCAGCAGATATTTCCAGAGGGGGATGGAGACGCGCATGTCCATCGTCCGCGGGAATTCCCGGATGAGCTCCAGCGTCAGCACCAGCCGATACCCTCCGACCGCCAGCAGGGAGCACCCCGCCAGCGCCCAGTTCCAGTAGAACTCCCGCCGCCGTCCGTGCCGCAGCCATGCCACCACCCACAATCCCAGCAGAATCACCGCGATTGAGAGCGACACATAATGCAGCGAATGGTTGACCAGCATACCTGCGGCAGCCCCGAAACCGACCGCCGCCTTCCGACTTTCCACCACCCGCGGCAGCAGCCACAACAGCCACGGCAGAAAACTCACCGCGGTCATCACCGTGTGTCCCGCGGCCAGATGCAGCAGCAACCCTCCCGACAGCGCGAACACCACCGCCCCCCAGGCCCGGACAAAGTCGGTCCGGACCGTACGCCCCAGCAGCAGCCACATCCCCGCCGCGCCGAACAGCAGATACCCCAGCAGCGCCAGCCGGACGCCGCTCCAGGTGCCGAACAGCATGATCAAAGGGGTTTCCAGCGCGAACACCGGCAGCTGCGGATTGGCGAACAACGGCGTTCCTCCGAAGTGCCAGGGGTGCCAGAAAGGAAACTGCCCGTATTCGATCACGGACTTGCGCACCGCTTCGTAGAAACTGAGAAACATGTCGTAATCCGGCGTCAGCGCCGAAAACAGCGCCAGCGGCAAGCCCCCCAGCGCCGTCACCGCCAGCACGATCATCAGCCACCTCCGGGAATCGCCGCGTTTCACGGTCCCACCCTCCGTCCGTAACGCCGCCCGATGCGGTCGGCCGCCTCCGTCGATCCGGTTTCCCGCAATCTCCCATACAGCCGGACCGCCAGATCGGTACAGCCGATCCGGTCCCGCTGCAAGCCGTCCAGCAG
>CASFXO010000259.1 GCA_949298665.1 uncultured Lentisphaeria bacterium | reverse complement strand
TTCATTACGAGTGAATTGCTCTACCGACTGAGCTACATTGGCCCGGCGCATATCTCTATGCATATCAGGAAATATAGCGCCGTTTTTCGAAAAATCCAGCCGGTTTTGACGAAAAGACACGGTTAACCGCTTTTTTTATGAACTTTTCCGCGGAGCCGGGGGGAAACGGACGGGGATTTCCCGAAAACCGCCGCTACCGCCCGGTGGTCCCGCGGGAATGGGCGGTTCCGCAGGCGGCATGTTCCCGGCGCGCCAATGTCACCCGGTTGTCGCCGCTCAGCTCGCCCAGCAGCGCCAGACTGATCGGTGCATTGGTCCAGCCGGTGTAGATGCTGGCCGCGCCGCCTTCATGATGGTCGCCGCCGCCCCAGGTTTCGTGCTCCGCGTCATACAGGCCCCGCCAGCAGCCGCGCAGCCAGGGCCGGTCCGTGCGGTCCTGGATTTCCAGCAGTCGCGCGGCAAGGCGTTCAAACATCTCCCGGTCCACCGGTTCGCCGCCCGAGGCGGCGGCGCACTGAAAGGCCGTCAGCGCCCAGTTCACCGTGTAAATCAAATCGATCAGCCCCGCGCCCTGCGGGGTTTCATAGTGTTCGCTCGGCAGCAGCGACCGCGGGTGGTAAACGCGGCGGAGCCGTGCCGAAAAGGTCCGGCGCGCCCGGGCAAAGATTTCGTGGGCGAAACCCCCTTCGCAGACCGCGGCCCCCAGCAGCGCGTAGGCGCAGTCGCTGATGGAGAACCGTTCCGGGTCGCGCAGCAGAAAGCCCATGTAATCGCGCGCCGCGAGTTCATATTCCTCCCGCCGGTCGGCATCCGCCGCGGCGAAGGCGAACGCCATGCAGACCAGCGCGCCCCAGTGCGGCTCATGAATCTTTCCGTGCCAGCGGCATTCCGGCGCCGGTTGCGGCCGGTCGAAACTCTGCCGGAACCCTTCCAGCAGCGCCCCGCCGAGGATGGCACTCCATTCGCGCAGTTGCAGTTCCGCATCCAGCTCCGGCAGCTTGCGGGCGAAAATCCGGGAGATGACCAGATTCCAGGAGTTGTCGTCGAAATAGACCTGCGGCGTCCAGCTGACGCTGGCCCAGTTCCAGGCGCCGCGGGCGAAGGGGCCGTTGCCGCGGTTCAGAAAGGCGCTGCGGTAATACAGATAGCGGACGATCGCCGCCGCCTGCTCCCGCCGGGACGGCACGTGAAACCATTCTCCCGCCAGCAGAAACAGCAGCGCCGTTTGAAAGCAGCAGTCGGGGCGGCGGTGCTCCAGCAGATAATACCCCTCCCGCGGCGTGTGGGCGTAGAAACCCGCCAGGGTGCGTTCCAGCGCGGCGTTGCCGTCGGCTACCAGGACGCGTTCGGCCACCCCCCAGCTGCCGTCGGGCGGATCGACGACGCCGGAGGCGTCGAACCAGTGCAGATTCTCCCGAATCGCCTGCTCAATCGCCTGTTGATTCATAAGAGGTTCCTCGTGATTCCGCCCAGTCTCAATGCCGGGCGCGGGCTGTCCGCGTATGTCCGCGTCTGACGCCCATGGACCGGGAACGTTCGGGACGGTCCGCGCGGCGCGCGCCGGAAACGGGTTCCGGGAGCCGCACCATCGCTTCGTCCGGCTGGATGCTGCTGAAGGTGACGCCGAGGAGTTTTTCGATGGCGGGCAGGTTGTAGGCGCCGTATTCGCAGAGAAAGCTGATGGCCTTTCCCAGATGCCCCGCGCGCCCGGTCCGGCCGATGCGGTGCACGTAATCCTCCGCGCGCTCCGGCAGATCGTAATTGAGTACGATCGACACGTCGTCGACGTGGATGCCGCGGGCGGCGACGTCGGTGGCGATGAGCACCTTTTCCTCGCCGCTGCGGAATTTTTCCAGAATCCGGATCCGTTTGTCCTGCGGAATGTCGCCGGAGAGAAGCGGCACCGGGAAGCCGTACCGGGCCAGATCGTCCTGCAGCCGCAGATTGACGTCCTTGCGGTTGCCGAAGATCAGCATCCGGTCATAAGGCATGGTGCGCAGAATATGCAGCGTCAAGGCCAGTTTCTCATCGCGCAGGACGCTGTAGAAGGTCTGTTCGATGTTTTCGCTGACCATCTGTTCCGGCTCGCTTTCCAGCGTGACCGGGTCGACCAGCCAGCCGGAGGAGAGACGCAGGATGCTTTCGTCCAGCGTGGCGGAGAACAGCATGGTCTGGCGTTCCCCCTTGCGCGGCAGCTGCGCCACGATCCGCTTGACATCCGGGATGAATCCCATATCCAGCATCCGGTCGGCTTCGTCGATGACCAGGATTTCGACCTTGCCGAGGTCCAGGGTGCTGCCGCGCGAATAATCGATCACCCGTCCCGGCGTGCCGATGAGCAGGTCGATCGGCCGGTTCAGGGAACGGCGCTGTTTTTCGTGATCCATGCCGCCGAACACCACGACGCTGTTCAAGCCGGTGAAAATACCGAGAGCTTCGGCATCCTTGTGAATCTGGATGGCCAGCTCCCGGGTCGGCGCCAGCACCAGCGCCCGGGCACAGCCCGGACGGCGTTCCGCCGACGGCGGACAGTTCAGGAGATGGGTGAAGACGGAGATCAGGAACGCGGCCGTTTTGCCGGTGCCGGTCTGGGCTTTGCCGGCGATGTCCTTGCCCGCAAGGGCGTGCGGCAGCGTCATCGCCTGAATCGGCGTGCAGTATTCGAAGGAGAGGTACTGGATGCCGAACTGCACGCTTTCATGAATCGGCAGGTCGAGAAAACGGGTCTTGCCTTCGGCGGGAGGCACTTCGCGGAGTGCTTCCGGTCGTTGCGGCGCCGATACAGGTGCGGGCTCATCTGATTTTTTCCGGGGCGGGACAGCCGGAACCGGAGCGGCGGCGGTGGAAACGGAAGCACCCGGACGTCTGGCGGCGGTGCGCGGCGCGGCGGATTTGGTCCGGCGCGGCCGGGAGGAATCCCGGCCGGCGCTGTCGCCGGACCGGTGGGGTTTGCGGGGGGATTTGGCAGAGACCGGTGCGGTGGTCGGCAAACCCAGCCAGCGCATCAGTGCAGTTTGAAGTTTTTTTATCATGT
>CASFXO010000258.1 GCA_949298665.1 uncultured Lentisphaeria bacterium | reverse complement strand
GGAGCTGGCCATCGGGTTGACGCTGGTCAGCATCGGCACTTCGCTTCCGGAACTGGCGTCCAGTTTGTACGCGGCCTTCTGCAATCAGCCGGAATTCATCGTCGGGAACATCGTGGGGAGCATCACCACCAACATCACGCTGATGCTCGGGCTCGGGGCGCTGATCGGCGGGTCGCTCTGCTTCTCCCGCAGGCTGCTGACCCGCGACGCGGTGTTCATGTTTCTGGTGTTCCTGCTGACGGTGCTGCTGACGGCGATCACCCGGGTGCCGGGAAACCGCGGCGTGCCCGAACCCGGCATCAACCGCTGGGGCGGTCTGCTGCTGCTGGCGCTGGCGGTCTGGTATTGCCGGAGCCTGCTCCGGCATTCCGACCCGGACGCCTCCGGAACCGAAACGGATGGCCGGACGGAGAGACCTGCGGCGGCGTCCCCGTCAGCGGAACCGCCGTCGCCACTGCCCTCCGCGTGGCGCTGCAACGGGTTGGCGGCGTTGGGGCTGTTCATGGTGATCGTCGGCTCCAAGCTGCTGGTGGACAATGTCGTCTGGGGGGCGGAAAAGCTCGGGATCAGCACGATGGTCATTTCCGTGACCGTCGTCGCCTTCGGGACCTCCGTGCCGGAGCTCGCCGTCACGCTTGCCGGGGTGCTGAAGCACCGCCACGATCTGGCGGTGGGCAACATCATCGGCAGCTGTACCTTCAATATTCTGATGATTTTCGGCGCCTGCGCCCTGGTTCGGCCGCTGGAAATCGCCGGTGTCGACGGCACGGTCAATCTGGCGTTGATGGTGGCGGCCGGCGTGGCGTTGCTCGGCTGCATGGTTTCCGGCAGACGGTTGAACCGGATGCACGGCGCTGTTCTGCTGCTGCTTTATATCGGGTTTCTGATCTACAATTGCCGAGTTCTGCTGGGGCTGGTCTGATCCGGAAAAAAACGCCGGAAAAAGCGGGAACAGGATTTGCTTTTTTCTTTTAAACCGGTTTATTATGAAGACGGCAATGACACGGCAAAGAATCATGATCAAGCAGACAGGAGGTTCTGAATGAAACAGATCCATTGCGGCATCATCGGTTGCGGGGTAATCGCTCCGACGCATATCGAAAGTTATCTTCGGGTGCCGGATGTCCGGGTCAAGTATCTGTGCGACCTGGAGCGGAGCAAGGCCGACGCCCTGGGGGACAAGTACGGCATTCCCTATCGGACGACCAATTACATAGAATTGCTTTCCGATCCCGAGATCGACGTGGTCAGTGTCTGTACCGATCACGCCAGTCATGCCGAGATTGTGGCGGCGGCCCTGGATCACGGCAAGCATGTCGTCTGCGAGAAATGCCTGACCAGCACCGCATCCGGTCTTCAGACGATGCTGGCGGCCCGGAAACGGCACCCGGAACTGGTGTTCAGCGGAATTTTCCAGCATCGCTGTGAACCGACCAACCGGGTGCTGCGGCAATTGATCGCCGACGGCCGTTTCGGACGGGTCCTGAGCGCGACGCTGTACGTCAGCTGCCTGCGGACCGACGAATATTATCTGGCCGACGCCTGGCGGGGTACCTGGGCGCAGGAAGGGGGCAGTGTGCTGATCAATCAGTCGGTGCACCATTTCGACCTGCTGCGCTTTTTTCTGGGAGAAGTGGAGGCCGTGGCGGCGAAGTACGACAACCTGGCGCATCAGGGCATCATTGAAACCGAGGATACCATCGTCATTGCCCTGCGGTTCCGTTCCGGTGCGCTGGCGACGGTGGCGGCGACCTCCGGCAGCCGGTCGGTTACCTGGCGCAGCGGTTATACCATTACCGGTACCGAAGGATTCATCGAATACACCGATTTTGTGCCGTCCTATCTTAATTTCACCGATCCGGCGCGGAAGAAGGAGATCGAAAAAGCCTTCGCCCAGTGCAAACTGGATGAGGCGCTGCAGGTCAGCAAAGGCTATTACGGGGGCGGTCATCCGGCGCAGATCGCCGACATCATCGATGCCGTACGCAATCATCGGGCTCCCTATGTAACCGGCGAGGACGCGGCGGAAACCGCCCGGCTGGTAATTGCCTGTTACGAAGCGGCCCGTTCCGGCAAATGGGTGACACTCTGATCCGGCGGGAAGGACGATGAATACCGCCGACACCATCTGCGCGCCGGCCACGGCGATCGGAGGCGCGATTGCGGTGATCCGCATCGCCGGGCCCGAAGCCTGGGCGACGCTCCGGAAGGTCTGGCAGGGGGGAACGCCACCCGGGCCGGAATGCCCCCGGCGCATGGTGCTCGGCCGGGTCGGCGGCGATCAGGTGCTCGGGGTTTTCATGCCGGGACCGCACAGTTACACCGGGGATGATGTGGCGGAACTGCATTGCCACGGCGGCGCCCGGGCGGCGCATGCCGTGCTCACGGCGGTCCGGGAGGCGGGCTGTCGGATGGCGGAACCGGGAGAATTCACCTTCCGGGCATTTGTGAACGGCAAAATCGACCTGGTACAGGCCGAGGCGGTCGGGGATTTGGTGGCGGCGCAGAGCGACATGGCATTGCATCTGGCGGAGCGCCAGCTGGCCGGGGCGCTCAGCGAAGAGCTGGGGCGGCTGCGCGGCGAACTGGTGGAGATTCTGGCCGAATGCGAATCCCATCTGGATTTCCCGGACGAGGAGCTGGACTGGAACGATGCCCTGTCCGCCCGGCTGGAGCCGGTACTGGCCCGGCTGGAAACCCTGACGCAGAGCGGTCGCGCGGGAACCTTGCTGCGGGAAGGCGTCCGACTGGTGATCGCCGGACGGCCGAATGCGGGGAAATCCAGCCTGCTCAACCGGCTGCTCGGTTACGAACGGGCGATCGTCACCGATATTGCGGGGACCACCCGGGACACGCTGGAGGAGCGGACCGAGATCCGCGGCATTCCGGTGCGGCTGATCGACACCGCCGGCCTGCGCGAAGGAGGCGACGTCATCGAACGGATCGGCATGGCGCGGAGCCGGGAGTCGCTGCGCACCGCGGAGGTGGTGTTCTGGGTGCTGGACGCCGCCGCCGACCCGCGGGCGGAGGCGACGGAGCTGGCCGCCGCCGCGCCGCCGTGCACGGTGGCGGTCTGGAATAAAATGGACGTCGCATCGGAGGCGGTGCTGCCGCAGGTGGCGTTTCCGACGGTGCGGATTTCCGCCGTGACCGGCGCGGGGCTGGAGGAACTGGCCGATGCGTTCGCCGCCATGGTCTGGCAGGAGAAAGACTGGCGGGAGCCGGAAATCGCGGTCAATGCCCGGCATCAGGAGCAGCTGCGCCGGGCGTCCGCGGTGCTGCCGGAAGCGGTCAGGCTGATCGAAGCCGGTGCGTGGGAGCTGGCGGCCATTCCGCTGCGCACGGCCATCGAAGCGATCGGCCGGATTACCGGGGAGACGACGGATCCCGATGTGCTGGAAAACATCTTCAGCCGCTTCTGCATCGGAAAATAACTGTAGCAAAATTATGACATTGTCCCCGTCTGGAGCCGTTTTCTTCAAAATACGGCAAGAAAAGTCAATATGCGGGAAGACATTTCCGAAAATTGCCGCTATTATTAAGAGCAGGGCACCGAAATTCGTTTGAAACAGGAGGAAATGGTTCATGGATCCAACATCGCAGGAATCGGCGCGGTTCACCGGACGGAGCCGCAGTCTGGCCGCCATCGCCGGAAAGCCGCTGGACCGGTTGCCGAATTACACGCCGACCGTGGCGTGCGAAACCGCTTCCCGGATGCTGGGGCGTCCCGTGCACACCGGGACCGGGTCGCTGTGGCGGGCCGAGGCGGAAGCGCTGTTGAAGGGCGAGCAGGCCTTTGCCGATTTCGAAGCGGCGGTGGACGAGGATCTGCTGGCGCTGGCGCGGTTGATGCAATCCGACGTGATCCGTCACGGCTGGCGGATGGCCCGCAAACCGACGAAGAAACTCGATGAGAATACCTTCCTTTACGGGGATCCGGACGGGATCTGGGAGAAGTGGAATTACGATCCGGCGTCCGGTAATTTCGGCGTGATCGAAACCAATGCTCCGCCGGTGGAACCCGAGGACTGGCCGGAACGGGCCCGGCAGGCCGCCGCCGCACTGGAGAAAAACGTGGAAGCGACCCGGCGCACCTTCGGCTGCTGGGAGGAGGCGATGCAGAAACGCGTCGGAGATGAATTTCTGGTGCTGGGGGTCGGCGGCGGTTTTTCCGTCGGAGTGACCGAGGCGGCGCTGATGGCCTGTCTGCTGGAGCCGGGCGCGGTGGCCGATCTGCTCGACTGCCAGCTGGAAATCGCCAAAGCGGCGGTGGATGCCGCGGTCGAGCGCGGCATTGCGGTGGTGCTGGGGGGCGGAGACATGGCCGACAACAACGGGACCATGTATTCGCCGGAGCTTTTCCGGGAGCTGATGCTGCCGCGGTTGAAGGCGTTCACGCGCTACAGCCGCGAACGCGGCGTGCACTACATGTGGCGCAGTGACGGCAAGGTCTGGGACATTGCCGACGATCTTTTCGTGGATGCGGGGATCCCCGGATACGGGGAAATCGACTTCCTGGCGACGATGACCTCCGCCGAACTGCGCCGCCGGTATCCGGAACTGGTGCTGTGGGGAAATGTCGCAGGAGACGTGCTCTGCCGGGGAACGGTCGAAACGGTGCGCCGGCATGCGCAGGAAGTGCTTCAGGGGGGCGGGAACACCCGGCATTTCTTCGGCTGCAGCAACACCATTCTCGCGGGGACGCCGCTGGAAAACGTTCAGGCCTTCCTGGAAACGGCCGCTTCCTGGCGTCTGAACGGCTGAGCCGATGGTTCAAAACCGCGGCGCCTGCGTTCCGGCTCCGTCGGCAGACCGGCGCCGCCGCTGTCGCCCGGGATTCGTCCGCCGGTCCGGAAGAAAGGGGGGAGCTGCTGGAGTTCCGGCTCAGTTTTCCGTCGTTTCCGGGTCGGTCGTTTCCGGCTGATGGTCGGAAGCGAGTTCACGCAACAGCATTTCGGCGGGCGTCAGGTATTTTTTCGCCTGATTGCAGGCGCGGCAGCAGACCACGAGATTGCCGCGGGTGCTGCGGCCGCCGCGGGCGACCGGAACGATGTGGTCCAGCGTCAGCTCTTCTTCCGGAAATTTCCGCTTGCAGTAATAACAGATGCCCTGCCGGAATTTCTCCTGAAAATACGGCGTCCGGCGCAGTTCCCGCGCTCTGGCGCGCTCACGCCGGATGTGACGTTCATCGCGGTCGATTTCGATCCAGTCGTCCATGGAGCCGTCCTTAACCGACGCTGGCGCCCGAAGCGATCTCCCCGTCGACGGTGATCAGCTTCAGTTCCTGGCCGATTTTGGCGGCCAGCAGCATGCCCTGCGACTCGATGCCGCGGATTTTCGCCGGTTTCAGGTTGGCGACGACGACGATGTGTTTCCCGATCACCGCTTCCGGCGCGTAATACCGGGCGATGCCCGCGACCAGTTGACGTTCTTCGTCGCCCATGCGGATCTTCAACTTCAGGAGTTTGTCCGCACCGTCGATTTTTTCGGCGGAGAGGATTTCCGCGGTGCGCAGCTGCGTCTTGAAGAAGTCGTCGATGGTGATCAGGTCGGCCACACCGGGGAGCGTCGCTTTCGGGGCCGCTTTCGGAGCCGCTTTCGGGGCGGGAGCCGGGGATGCCGGTTGCGGCGCTTTCTCCCCGGTCTGAATACGCGGAAAAAGTCCGTCGGTATCGCGCATGGTCCGGCCGGAAACGAAATCCCCGTCCTGTCGCAGTTCGGCAATGCGCTGTGCGGCGAAATCTTCCGCATCGAAGCCGAGCGCTTCGCCGAGCGCGGTCATTTTGCCGGGCATGACCGGCAGCAGCAGGATGGCGATCTGCCGCAGGGCTTCCGCCGCAGTGTGAAGCACCGTTTGAAGTCGTTCGGTATCGCCGCGTTTGGCGAGCGTCCACGGCGCGGTTTTTTCGAGATAACGGTTTCCGGCGCGGACCGCGTTCAGGACGGCGGCCAGTCCCTGGTCGCACTTCATGGCGTGCAGCGCCTGTTCCATGGCGCCGACCGCGGCGGAGACGGTTTGCAGCAGTTCCCGGTCTTCTTCCTGCAGGAGGCCCGCCGGGGGAATCACGCCCTGCTGATGGCGGAGGGTCATTTTCAACACCCGGCTGAGCAGGTTGCCCAGATCGTTGGCCAGATCGCTGTTGTAACGGGCGATGAATGCTTCTTCGGTGAACGAGGCGTCCTGGCCCGGGGCCATTTCGGCGAGCAGGAAGTAGCGGAAGGCGTCGACGCCGTATTTTTCGACCATCTCCATGGGGTTGACGACGTTGCCGAGGGATTTGCTCATTTTGGTGTTGCCGGTCAGCCACCAGCCGTGGGCGAAAATGGTCCGGGGCAGCGGCAGATTCATCGCCTTGAGCATGGTCGGCCAGTAGACGCTGTGGGTGGTCAGAATGTCCTTGCCGATCAGGTGATAGGAGGCCGGCCACCATTGTTCGAACATGGCCGGATCGCGGCGGTAGCCGACGCCGGAGACGTAGTTGAGCAGCGCGTCGAACCAGACGTAGCAGACGTAATCCCGGTCGAAGGGCAGCTCGATGCCCCAGGAGAGACGGGATTTCGGACGGCTGATGCAGAGGTCGGAGAGTTCCTTGCGCAGGAATCCGAGCGTTTCGTTGGCGCGGAACGCCGGCTGGATGAAGTCCGGATGCGTTTCGATGTAGTCGATCAGCCACTGCTGGTATTTGCTCATGCGGAAGAAGTAGTTGGATTCGACGATTTCGGAGACCTCCCGGCCGCATTCCGGGCACTTGCCGTCCACGAGGTCTTTTTCGGTGAAGAAGCGTTCGTCGCCGACGCAGTACCATCCGGTGTATTCCGCCTTGTAGATTTCACCCCGGTCGTAGAGGTCCTGCAGCACCTCCTGCACGACCGCCTTGTGCGCGGCGTCGGTGGTGCGGATGAATTTGTCGTTGGTGATGCCGAGCTTCCGCCACAATTCCCGGAAGCGCACCACGGTTTCGTCGCAGTGCGCCTGGGGAGCCATCCGGCGGGCCTCGGCGGCCTTCTGGACCTTCTGTCCGTGCTCATCGGTACCGGTGAGGAAGAACGTGGGCACGTCCAGCGAACGGTAATACCGGGCCAGAACATCGGCCAGAATGGTGGTATAGGCATGGCCGATGTGCGGTTTGTCGTTGACGTAGTAGATCGGAGTGGTAACGTAAAAATGATTCTGATTCATCGAAAGCTGGTTCCCCGGGTTAGAAGATTCATTCAAACTGTTCGCGGACAATTTACCATCAAAGCGGAAGGTTTGCAAATTTCCCGGAGCGAATACGTTTGGTATTTTCCGGAAAACGCGGTATATTATCAGACGGGAACGGGAGCAATTTCCGGCGCGTCCTCTTCCCGTTTTTTTCCGTTGCGCGCCGCACAATGATGGGAAGACTGATGCAAAAGCAGATGTTGAGCGGAAAAATCCATACCGCGCGCCTGACCCGCTGCGATCTGGAATACGAAGGCAGTATGGAGATTGATGTCCGCTATCTCAGAGAGGCGGGCATCCTGCCGTACGAGAAGATTCTGGTGGTGAACCGGACCAACGGCGAACGGCTGGAAACCTACGCGATTCCCGGTCGGCCGGGCGAAGGGGCGTTCTGCCTGAACGGACCGGCGGCGCTGAAAGGCAAAAAAGGGGACGTGGTGACGATCATGGCCTTCTCCCTTTGTTCGGAGGAGGAGGCGGCGCGGATCGAGCCGAAAGTGATCGTGCTGGATGAGCACAACCGGATTGTTCAGCGCAAGGGGCGGGTGCCGGAAGCGGATATGATCTGACGTGTTTTTTTCCGTTTTCGCTTGCAAATGTGCCGGAATCGCAATAATATATGAGCGTGACGGAGCGTTATAATGGATGTTGCCGGACGTAAAACGAAATGGAAACGCTGCGATGGCCAGATCATGAGCGAATATGCCATTGCGCTGGTCATGCTGTCGCTGGTGGCGGTGGTGCTGCTGTCGCTGGTTTTCTTTTTTTCGCTGTACGGCGGGCGGCTGGTGAATTTGATCAGTATTGAGTATCCATAAAACGATCACAACCGGAGCCGGAGAGTGCTCCGAACGGACCGGAGGGTTGGAACATGTTGAAGCGTAAGTCAATGCGTCGGCGCCAGAAAGGGCAGGCGGTCGTGGAGTACGTGATTCTGGTGGTGAACCGGACCAACGGCGAACGGCTGGAAACCTACGCGATTCCCGGTCGGCCGGGCGAAGGGGCGTTTTGCCTGAACGGACCGGCGGCGCTGAAAGGCAAAAAAGGGGACGTGGTGACGATCATGGCCTTCTCACTTTGTTCAGAGGAGGAGGCGGCGCGAATCGTGCCGAAGGTGATCGTACTGGACGAGCAGAACCGGATTGTCCAGCGCAAGGGACGGGTGCCGGAAGCGGATATGATCTGACGCGTTTTTTTCTGTTTTTATTTGCAAATGTACCGGA
>CASFXO010000257.1 GCA_949298665.1 uncultured Lentisphaeria bacterium | reverse complement strand
CTGTACTGCTATGAATATCTGACCGAGGTTGACCGGCCGCGCGAGGATCCGTACTGTCCGCAGCGGCTGCTGATCATGCGGCACTATAATCTGGCGCTGACGGAATTGTTCGCATATCTGATGGAACGGGATCTGGCGCTGCATTCATCGTTTCAGCTGACGTCCCTGACCGGGAACCAGGTGCGTTTTCTGGAGCCGGAGCTGGAACTGCCGCTGCCTTCGGAAGACGTGGAGGCGCTGCTGCTCTGCGCGGACTATCGGCCCTGCAATCTGACCCATGTCAGTTATCGTTTCGGTCTCGGGGTGCCGCTGATCTGCAAACTGCGGGACGGGGTGCGGATGCGCGGACAGAAGATTTTTTCCGGGCAGAGTCTGCCGGCGACGCTGATTATCCGGTTTGAACGCGATCCGGACGCTCCCACCCGGTTCACGGCGCGGCTGTCCGGCTATGGAACGCTGGACCGGGAAGAGGTGGACCTCGGCGATCAGACGGAACAGGTGCCGCTGGAACTGGATTTTTCGACGCCGATCGCGTATATGACCCGGAAACCGCCGTTGTTCGGGTATCTGGCCTACATGTTGAAACCCTCAGCCACACAGGAAATGCAGGGGCTGTATCTGTTGCAGCCCTACGATCCCGACCGGATACCGGTGGTGTTCGTGCACGGGCTCATGTCCAATGCGCGAACCTGGGTGCAGATGGTCAATACGCTTCAGAACGATCCGGTGATCCGTCGGCATTACCAGTTCTGGGGATTTTCCTATTCCAGCGGCAATCCGGTGCTTTATTCGGCATATATGCTGCGGCGGGCGCTGGATCAGGCCGTGGAGCGCAACACCCGGCCGGGAGAAGCCAACCGCCTCCGGGACATGGTGGTGGTCGGCCACAGCATGGGCGGTCTGCTGACCCGGGCGCTGGTGACGACGTCGGATCGGGACAGCCTGGAGCGAATTTTCGGCGTGAAGCTGGAGGAACTGGAAGCGGAACTCAGTGAGGAGGAACGCCGACGGCTGGATGAGATTCTGCTGTTTTCCGCCCGGCCCTACATCAGTCGGGCGGTATTCATCGCGGTGCCGCACCGGGGGGCGGAACTGGCGACATCGTGGATCGGGCGTTTCGGCGCAGCTCTGATCGAATTGCCGCATCAGCTGATCCGGACGTCCCGGGCGGTTCTGGAGGCGGTGGCGCGGCGGCGGAACACCACGGCCGAACAGCGGCTTCATGTCGCCACCGGGATCGACAACCTCAACCCGGGTGACGATACTTTGACACTGCTCAATGCCTTGCCGTGGAAAGCCGGAATGCCGTACCATTCCATCATCGGCAACCGGGAAAAGGAACGGACCCCGGGCGGCAGCGACGGCATCGTCCCTTACTCCAGTTCACATCTGGACGGGGCCGCCAGCGAACTGGTGGTGAAATCGGGACACAGCGTTCAGCAGCAGCCGTTGGCCATTCTGGAACTGCGGCGGATTCTGCTGGAGCATCTGCGCAGTCTGGAACAGGAGACGGGCCCGCGGAACCCGCCGGCCGCGTCCGACGTCAACCGACCGTGATTTCCCGGGTCCCTTCCTGCGGCAGGTGGCGGATGGTGATCCGCAGGGTGTCGGGCGGCAGAATGTCGGCAATCCGTTCCGGCCACTCCACCAGCGCGTAATCGCCGTTTCCGGCCAGGTATTCGTCGACGCCGAAGGCCAGCGCCGAGGCGGAATTGGCGATGCGGTAGAGGTCCAGATGATAAAACCAGCCGCCCTGCGGGCGCGGATACTCCTGAATGATGGTGTAGGTGGGACTGGATACCGGTTCGGTGATCCCGAGCGCCCGGGCGAAGCCGCGGGCGAAGACGGTTTTGCCGGCGCCGAGGTCGCCGAAAAGGGCGATGACGGCGCCGTGCGGACAGGCGGCGGCGATTTCGGCGGCGAAGTTTTCGGTTTCCTGTTCGGAGTGGCTGATGCGGTTATTGATGGACATATCCGGTCCTTTCCTGTTTCATCCAGTCATTGCCTTCGGGGTCGCATACCTTCAGCCCGTTTCCGGCGGCGAGAATCCTGCCGATCCGGGTGACGGGAGCGAAATGTTCCGGCCAGGCCGCGGCCAGTGCCGGGCTCCGGTCGGGAGAGACGGTGAAGAGCAGTTCGTAATCCTCGCCGTCGCAGAGCGCGTTCCGGGGGGACGCGTTGCGGCGCAGCGGCAGCAGCGCGGCGTCGATTTCCACACAGACGCCGGAAGCTTCCGCGAGGCGCGCGGCGTCCAGCAGCAGCCCGTCGCTGAGATCGAGCGCACACCGGGAGAACCCGTGTTCCGCCAGGAACCGGCCTTCCTCAAGGCGCGGCCGGAAATTCAGGTGGTGGCCGCTTTCCAGCGAGTTTCCCAGTGTTCCGGTGACCCAGAGATCTTCCCCCGGTACGGCGTTGCGCCGGAGAAGAAGGGCTTGATCGGCTGCCGGTGCGCCGAGAATGGTCAGCGTGGCGACTTCTCCGCGACAGGTGCGCGGCAGCGCCGCCAGATCGCCCCCGACCAGCAGCACGCCGTATGCGGCGGCCTCCCGGGCGACGGCGCGGGCGAAACGCAGCAGCCAGTCGTCGTCGCGGCCGCCGGCGGCCAGCGTCAGCAGCGCCCAGCGCGGGGTGCCGCCCATGGCGGCGATATCGCTCAGATTGCGTTTCAGCAGCTTGGCTCCGGCCGCTTCCGGCGCGGTGCGGTCGGCGTAATAATGGACGTCGCCGATCAGCTGGTCGACGGCGGCGAGCAGTCGTTCGCCGCCGCCGCCGTC
>CASFXO010000256.1 GCA_949298665.1 uncultured Lentisphaeria bacterium | reverse complement strand
GTCAATCCGAACTACCTCGGCGCGCTGATCCGCTAGCAGACCGGCAGCAGTTTCCGCACGCTTCTGGCGCGCCGCCGGATCGAGGAGTCCAAATTTTATCTCAAATTTCATAAGGATCTGTCCATCACCAAAGTCGCGCGTCTCTGCGGCTTCACCGACAGCAACTACTTTTCCTGTGTCTTCCGAAAACTCTGCGGCCATACGCCGCTGACATACAAAAAGGAAGAAAAACCCGATAAACCTTCCGTCCGCCCCGGGACGGCCGGAACGCCCTCCACCGGCTCCCGCCGCCGGAATTCGGGCGTGGGTTCCGCCGCCGTCCCGCGCTCCGGCAACGTTACGCGATGACTCCGAATCGGGGAGAGTTCCGTCCATATTCCAAGATGCCCTCCCCTTTCTCCTATCGGAATGCCCCGGAGGGCCTTCCCGGCCGGTCTTCTTCCTGCGGCAGGTTCATCCGGCGGAAAGGCCTTTTCCGATTGACAAAACGGCAGGACCATGCTACTTTGTATCCGGCGTCCGATTTTCCTTCATGCCGGGAGAACCGGATCGGGCGGAGAATAAGGACGAAACGCACCTTAGAAAACAATGACACGTCTCCACTTGAAGTCGGGGACACGATCCATATATCATGCGGGGTACATCATGTTGATCTGGACGTTGGCATCGTTTTTCGGCTTCACCGCGGCGGTCGGCATTATCACGTGGTACTACACCCGGAAATCCGACCATGACAGCAAAGACGGCTTTTTCCTGGCGGGCCGCTCCCTGAGCTTTCCGCTGATTGCCGGCTCCCTCCTGCTTACCAATCTTTCTACGGAACAGATGGTGGGCTTGAACGGCGGCGCCTTCACCGACGGGCTGTGCGTCATGGCCTGGGAAGTGGTCGCCGTGGTCGGTCTGGTGCTGATGGCGCTGTTCTTCCTGCCCCGGTTTCTGAAAAGCGGCGTCACGACCGTCCCGCAATATCTGGCCATCCGTTTCGACCGGCGTACCGAACTGATCACCAACATCATCTTTCTCGTTGCCTATGCGGTTATCCTGCTGCCGATCATCCTCTACACCGGCGCGACCGGCATGATGGGAGTGCTGGATCTCGGGACGCTGCTGGGGATCGAATCCGAAACGACGGCGCTGTGGCTGATCGTCTTCGGAGTGGGGTTGATCGGGGCGCTGTACGCCTTGTGGGGCGGGCTGAAATCCGTGGCGTTTTCGGATACGCTCAACGGCATCGGGTTGCTGACCGGCGGCTTCCTCATCACCTATTTCGGTCTGTCGGTGCTGGGAGACGGCAGCCTGACCGAAGGCATCACCCGGCTGCGGCAGGCACCGGAAGGCACCTTCAACTCGGTGGGCGGCCCCGAAAGTTCGGTACCGTTCGGCACCCTTTTCACCGGCGTGCTGCTGCTCAACGTCTTCTACTGGTGCACCAACCAGCAGATCATCCAGCGCACCCTCGGGGCGAAATCCCTGGCGGAGGGCCAGAAAGGCGTGCTGCTCACCGGCGTCCTGAAACTCTTCGGACCGTTCTATCTGGTATTGCCGGGGATCATCGCCGCCGTCATGTTCGCCGGGGAAAACCTGAAATCCGACCTCGCCTACGGCGCCCTGGTCAACCGGGTGCTGCCGGGCCCGCTGGCGGGCTTCTTCGCGGCGGCGCTGCTGGGGGCGATTCTGTCGAGCTTCAACTCGGCATTGAACAGCACCTGCACGCTGTTCAGTCTCGGAATTTACAAACCGCTGCTCCATCCGGAGGCGGACGATGCGCGGGTGGTGCGTTCCGGCCGCTGGTTCGGCTGGATCATCACACTGATCGCCATGATCACCGCGCCGCTGCTGGCGGAGACCGGCGGCATCTTCTCCTATCTGCAGAAGATGAACGGGATTTATTTTATTCCGATCCTGGCAGTGGTGGCGGCCGGAATGCTGTTCAACCGGGTGCCCGCCGCCGCCGCTAAAACCGCGCTGGTGGGCGGTGTCGTGGTCATCGCCCTCTGTTACTTCGTGCCGCCGTTCAACGGCGTGCTTTCGGTCATGCGCGAATATCATTTTCTCGGTCTGGTATTCGTCGCGTTGATGGCCGTCATGTACCTGTGGGGGCGCATCCGGGGACTGGAGGTGCCTTTCGTGCAGCAGGACGCCCGGGTCATCGAAATGACGCCCTACCGTCATCTCTGGCCGGTTTCCATTGCGCTGCTGGTCGTGGTGGTGGGGATTTACATTTTCTTCGCGGATTTCAGCTGACCGCCCGGAACGACCCGAAACGGCGGCGACGGCGGCGGGGGTTTTTTCGCGATTCGCGACTGGCAAAGCGGCGAGGTCCATGCTATTGTAGGCGGCAACATCCGTTTTCTCCATTCCATATCATCAGGGAAAAAACATGAATACTGATCTGCCGCTTGTCCTGCCCGCCGCCGGGGCGGAATTTTCCGCCGACCGGGTTGCCGTCATCGAACGCCCCCGCTTTGCCGACGGTCGCGGCGTCATGCTGGACGAACGGGCCGAACCGCTGCCGGACGGACCGTTCGGCGAAGCCGACCTGACGTTTCATTTCGACATCGCCCGCCCGGGACGCTATCTGCTGGTCAGCTACGCCGACACCTGCGGCGAAGCCCGGAAAAAGATGAACGCCTCCCACAGCAAATACGATTCGCTGCGGATCATGCTCGCCGTGGATGATGACTTCGCCCGCAGCCGGGTGGTGGTCTCTCCATGGCAGGATCAGGATCTGGCGATGCAGGAGCTGCAACGGTGTGAATTCTCCGCCGGTCGCCATACGCTCCGCCTCCGCCTGCCCCGGGAAGTCGGACTGAACCGATTGGAAATTCATCCGTACCTGCCGCCCGCGGTTCCGGAAAAGGCACGCGACTACCGCGCTCCGATAACCCCCGGTCCCCATCCCCGGATCTGGGTGACGCCGGAAACCCTTCCGGCCATCCGCGCCAATCTGGAAAAACCGGAAAACCGTCCGGTATGGGACGCCGTCCGCCGGTCCGCCGCGGAAACCATGCCGTTCGCACCGCCGCCCCACACCGTGGTCGGCCATCTTCCGGAACTGCTGGAACTCGCGGTGCATCAGGCCTTCACCGCCTTGATGACCGACGACCGCGAAACCGGCCTGAAGGCGGTGCGGCTGATGAACGACTATCTCGCCGCCGTGGAATTCGACAATCTGCTGGACATCACCCGGGAACTGGGAGAAGTGATTTACTCGGGAGCGCGCGTGTATGACTGGTGTTACGCCTGGATGACGGCGGCGGAACGCAAACGGTTCCGCAGTCATCTGCTGCGGCTGGCCGACGGCATGGAAATCGCCTGGCCGCCCTTCGGCCAGCCGGTGGTCAACGGGCATGGCAACGAGGCGCAGGTCAACCGGGACCTGCTGGCGATGGCGATCGCGCTTTTCGGCGAGGACGACGAACCGTACCGGTACTGTTCCTGGCTGATGCTGGAGGAACTGGCGCCGCTGCGGGCCCTGGAATACCGGTGCGACCGCCATAATCAGGGAGTGGGGTACGGGGCCTACCGCTTCGCCTTCGAAATGCACGGGGTCTGGATGCTGCGCCGGATGTGCGGCCATGAGGTGTTCGCGCCGGAAATCAAAAACGTCTACAATTTCTGGCGGTATTACCTGCGTCCGGACGGGCGGCTGCTGCAGGACGGCGACGGCATTTCCGGCGACGGCCCGTGGAGCGCGCCGCTGCTGAGCTTCATGTGCTACACCTATTCCGGCAATCCGCGCATCAAGGGGGATTTTCTGAAACACGGCGGCGCGATTCCCGACCGGACGCTGTTTCTGGCGCTGAACGATCCGGATCTGCCGCCGGTTTCCACGCCGGAAGGACTGCCGGAAACGCATTATTTCGAAGGCGTGATCGGCTCCGTGATCGCCCGCACCGGCTGGGGCCCCGATGCGGTGCAGGTGGAAATGAAGGGGGGCGGCGTGCATTTCGGCAATCATCAGCACGGCGACGCCGGGAATTTCCAGATTTATTACCGGGGGATGCTGGCGGCGGACCTCGGGATGTACGTGTTCTACGGAACGCCTTATGATTTCGGTTACAACAAGCGCTCCATCTGCCACAACGTCATGCTGGCCCACGATCCGGGAGAAGTCATCCCCCGCCGGGCCGTGAACGACGGCGGCCAGCGCTTCAACCAGGAACTGCCGCTCACGCCGGAAGCGGCGCTGCACGAACCGTGGTTCCAGAACGGGGCGACGCTGGCGGCGGATTTCGGCCCCGACCCGGTGCGGCCGCTCTTCACCTATCTGAAGGCCGATCTGCGCGCGGCCTATTCCGAAAAACTGCTGGCATACCGCCGCAGTTTTCTCTTCGTCCGGCTCGACGATCCCGGCACGCCGGGACTGCTGCTGGTGGCTGATCGCATGACCACCGCCCGGCCGGAGTTCAAGAAATACTGGCTGCTCAATACCTGCAGTCGTCCGGAATTTTTTGAAAACGGATTGCAGGTCCGCTCCGACCGCGACCGGGACCCCGGCAAACTCACGCTTTCCATGCTGCTGCCGCGCAACTGTGAATGGCAGCTGGCCGAAGGCGAGACCCTGCATCAGGTGTTCGGAGTGCAGCTGGAGTCCCCGAAACCGGAATCGCCCGAATCCAACGGCTTCCGCACCATGGTTTCTCCCCGCAGTCCGGCGGCGACCGACACATTCGTCGCCTGCATGCAGATCGGCGCCGAAACGGCCGCGCCGCTGCCGGTCGACTGGCAGGAACTGCCGGATTGCTGCCGGATCACGCTCCCCGGTCGAGTGCTGTTTCTCGGCACCGGCGAAACGCCGATCCACGGACCGCTGGCGTTTCAGGTAGCGGATGGCGCGCCGATCCGGCTGGTGGCCGCCGGGCTGGAACCGGGCATCTGGTATCTGGAAAACGCCGCCGGCCGGCGGCGCAGCCATACCGTCCTTCCGGGACGGGAAACCTTGACGGATGTGCTGGAGCCGGGCCGATACCTTCTGCTTCCGGATCGCCGTCCCTGCGGAGAGTAACGCCATGGCTGCTTCTCTCCGTTTAATCGTCATCGGGCACGGTACCAGCGGACAGGCCGCTGAACGTCTGGGCCGACTGACCGGTTATGAGGTCGCCGTCGTGGAAGACGGCGACGGCGAATCCGCTGAAAAACAGGTGGCGGCTGCCGACCTCGTCGTCACCAGTCCCGGCGTCAAACCGTGGTCCCCCCTGTACCGGGCCGCGCTGGAAGGTCGAGCCGAATTCATCGGCGAAATGGAGTTCGGTTTCCGCCATTTCCCGGGAAAAGTCATCGCGATTACCGGTACGGACGGCAAAACCACCACCACCGAACTGACCTGTCATCTGCTGCGCGTTCTCGGTCTGCATCCGGCGGAGGCGGGCAACATCGGAGTGCCGCTCTCCGCGGTCGCCGCGGATCTCCGGGAAGGGATTCTTCCTGTTGACACCGTGGCCGTCGTCGAAACCAGCTCCTTTCAACTGGAACGGGTCGACCGGTTCGCGCCGGAAGCGGCGGTGCTGCTCAATATCGGCTCCGACCATCTGGACCGCTACCACGGCGATCCGGTGGAATACGAAGCGGTGAAACGCCGGATTTTCCGGCATGTGGCACCGGAAAACCGGATTTTCGGCATCGGTATGAACGAGCCGGACGCCCGGCGCCGCGTCGCGACGGACGGAGACCGCATTCTGCTGGACGGACGGGAAATTCTGCGATTTTCCGAAACCCGTCTGACCGGCGCGCACAATCTGGAAAACCTCGTCGCCGCCATCGAACTCTGCGCCCGGCTGCTGCCGGCCGAAGCGTTTGCCACGGCCGCGTTCCGGGACGGCGCGACCGCCTTCCGCACCGGCCGCCACCGGATCGAAACCATCGCCGAACACCACGGCGTCCGTTACATCAACGACTCCAAAGCCACCAATCCCCACGCCGCCGCCGCCGCGCTGCGCACACTGAACGCGCCGCCGCATTCGGTGCACTGGCTGCTCGGAGGGCTGGACAAAGGGATGGATTTCCGGGAACTGCGTGCCTTTGCCGCACTGATCCGCCGCGCCTACCTCTTCGGAGAGTGCCGGGAAAAAATCCGGACCGCCGTGGCCGACGTCATCGAATGCGTCGATTTCGGCATGGATTTCGAAGGTGCGGTGCAGGCCGCCGCGGAGGCCGCCCGGCCGGGTGAAACCGTGCTGCTGGCTCCCGCCTGCGCCAGCATGGACATGTTCCGGAATTATCAGGAACGCGGCGACCGCTTCCGGGCCGCGGTTCTGGCAAAAATATCCTGAAAAAAAAAGTAAAATGCGCTTTCATTCCCGTTGAATCCATGCTATACTTATATAACGGCAATCTGCTGTTTTCATATATGGTAAAGCATTTTCTTGAATGGGGACGACCGGGACGGATTCCGGTTGGACAACCTGCGGGAAAAGAAGGAGTTCCGGTGTCCATGGCGACTTCGCATAAAATCGCACTGAGTCATTCGCATGCGCTGAGTGCAAAGACTTGCGGAATCATTTCCTTTCCGGCGGTTTCCGACTGAAGCGGAACTACCGACCATCGGCCGTCCGTTGGGAACACGGACGGGAACATGAGCGACGATCTATTTGAACCGAAGGAAGCACCGGATTCCGACGCCGGGGGACTGGCGGCGGCGGCCAGAGCCATGCCGCTTGCCGCGCGTCTGCGTCCGCGTTCGATCGCTGAATACGCCGGGCAGAAGCATCTGCTTTCTCCCGGCATGCTGCTCCGCCGCGCCATCGACGCCGACCGGTTCACCTCCATCATCCTCTCCGGACCACCCGGAACCGGCAAAACCAGTTTATCGGAGCTGATCGCCCGCAGCACCAACTCCGCATTCGTCCGCCTCTCCGGCGTCACTTCGTCCGTCGCCGACATCCGCCGGGAAATCGCCGTGGCGCTGAAACGCCGCCAGGTCAACGGCCGCCGGACCGTGCTGTTCATCGACGAGATTCACCGCTTCAACCGCGCCCAGCAGGACGCCTTGCTGCCCGATGTCGAAAACGGCAATATCCGCCTGATCGGCGCCACCACGCACAATCCGCAGTTTTATGTGGTGGGAGCGTTGCTGTCCCGCTCGCTGGCCTTCCAACTTCAGCCACTGAGCAGAGAAGATATTCTGACCATTCTGGAACGGGCGCGGACCGATGAACGGGGATTCCCGGACCGGACCATCGAATTGACGCCGGAAGCCGCCGAATTTCTGGCGCAGGCCTGCGAAGGCGACGCGCGCCGGGCCCTCAACGCCTTCGAGATCGCCGTGCTCACCACGCCGGAAAACGATTCCGGCATCATCGTCGTCGATACGAAGGAGGCGGAAAGCTCCATCCAGAAGAAAATGGTCCATTACGACGACGACAACCATTACGATACGGCCAGCGCCTTCATCAAAAGCATGCGCGGCAGCGATCCCGACGCCGCGATCTACTACCTGGCGAAAATGCTGCACGCCGGCGAGGACATCCGGTTCATCGCCCGCCGGATCGTCATCTTCGCCTCCGAGGACGTCGGCAACGCCGATCCCCGGGCCCTGGAACTGGCCGCGGCCGCCGCGCAGGCGGTGGAGATGGTCGGCATGCCTGAAGCGAGAATCATTCTGGCGCAGGCCGTCACCTACTGCGCGACCGCGCCCAAGAGCAACGCCTCCTATACCGCGCTTGAGGAAGCGGCGGCGGATATCGAACACGACCGGATTCAGCCGATTCCGCTGCCGCTGCGCGACCCCAATTCCGCCGGGGGGACAGCCGCCGGGCACG
>CASFXO010000255.1 GCA_949298665.1 uncultured Lentisphaeria bacterium | reverse complement strand
CCGGCACCCCGGCGGCGTCCGCCGGAAAGACCGCGGACCCCGGTCAGAGGGAATCCACCCGGACCGGGGCGCCGGCGGCGGCGGAACGGTAGGCGGCGTCGATGATCTGCATCAACCGGACCGCGTCGTCGGGCGTATTCAGCGGCGCGGCTTCCCCGGCTACCGTCCGAACGAAGTTTTCGGCGGATTCGATCCGGCCCATGGCTTCGTCCCGGACGAATTCGATTTCCCGGTTGACCGGCCGGGGACCGTCCTGCCAGTAGAGCTCACAGAGGTCCCGGGTCGTGCTTTCATCCCCGTCCACGGCGAACGTGCGGCGGAGCATGCCGCCCGCGCAGGTCCCCTGAAAGGCCACCGAAATTTCTTCGGAGCGGATCAGCTCCGCCCAGGAACTGCGCAGCGTCAGCACCTGTCCCGTCCGGAAGCGCACGAAGCCGTGGCAGGCGTTTTCCACATTGGTAACGCCTCCCGGCTGCGGCACTCCCCACGGCCCCCGGAAATCCGGGTTGGAGATGAAATCGTCGAAGGTCTGAGCCAGCACCCATTCCGGCTCCGGTTCGCCGAGAAAGCAGAGCGCCAGGTCCAGCATGTGCAGCAGATCGATCAGCGGTCCGCCGCCCGCCAGTTCCCGGTTGGTGAACCAGCCGCCGAAACCGGGAATTCCGGTCCGCCGCATCCAGACCGCCTGCGCGGAGTTGATGCGCCCGGCCTTGCCCTGCCGCACGAAGGCGGCGATGGCGCGCACATCGGCGCGGGCCCGGTTGTTCAGGTTGAACATCAGCACCCTGCCGGAGCGCCGGGCGGCGTCGCGCATGGCGATGGCCTCCGCGGCGGTGAGTGCGGGTGGTTTTTCGCAGAAGACGTGCAGTCCGGCACCCAGCGCCGCCAGCGTCATCGGGGCGTGAAACCGGTTCGGCGTCAAAATGGCGACCGCATCGACACCGCCGGCGGCCAGCAATGTCGTCAGGTCGGAATAACAGGCGGCGCCCAGTTCCCCGGCCAGGGCGCGGCCGCGTTCGGCGCAATGATCGACGACCGCGGCGACGGTCGCGCCGGCGCGGCGATACCCGGCGATATGATAATGCGCCATGCTGCCGGCGCCGACCAGTCCGATTTTCAAAGTCATGACGGGAGCCTCCTTTCCGAACCGGCGTTCCGGTTGTTTCGCGGGTCGTTCCGCATTATTAATTATGCGATATCGGAAAGGAATATTCTTCTGCAAAACAGGAAAGATACTATGCGTTTTCGATCAAAAAATTTTCTTCTTTCCCGGCGAACTGCCGGGGCGGGCGGGCGTTCAGTCCGGCAGCCGTCCGGGAGCGTTCCCTTCCCGGCGCCATTCCCGCGGCGAAATGCCGAAACATTCCTTGAACTGGCGGTTGAAATTGGAGAGATTCCGGTAGCCGCAGTGCTGGGCGATTTCCAGAATCGGGGTATCCGAGTTTTTCAACAGGGCGCAGGCGGTGTTGAGCCGCAGACGCAGCAGATACGGCTGCGGCGCGCAACCCAGGGCCCGGTGAAAGAGCTTGCGGAAATTCGACTCGCTGGTGAAACAGAGCCGGGCCAGCAGCGCGATCGGCACCTCCTCGTGGTAATGATCATTCAGATACCGGAGCGCGGGGACGACCCGTTCGATGTCGTGATTGTCCCGCGGCGTGTCGGCGGTCTCCCCCGCATGATAATAGCGGTTCAGCAGCAGCAGGAGCTGCCAGATCAGGCTGCGCACCATCGAGCGGTAGTTTTCTGGCCGGTCGCGGACCTCGAAGAGGATCCGGCGGATGCAGTCGGTGATTTCCGGATATTCGCCGCCGTCGATGATGTTTTTGAACGCCGCACCGCAATATTGCGACCACTTCAGGCTTTCGGAGTAACTGCCGACGTTGTTCGCCAGCAGCCGGACCGGGTCGAGATGCAGGAAGCCCCAGCTGGTGGTTTTCCCCGGGCTGCCGTAGGCGACATGGACTTCGTGAGTATTGATGACGACGGCGTCGCCGGTTTTGAAGGAGAAAATCTTGCCGCCGATCAGGAAGAGGCCGGAACCGTCGAAGCAGTAGCCGATTTCCAGCAGGTCGTGGATGTGCGGACCGATGTCGGGAGAATCGTCCCGCGTGTTGAAATCCGGCACGCCCACCGGAAATTCCTCGTCGACCGGAATGCGCTGGAGTTGTTCGGTGCGGTAGGGATCGCCTGTTTTTGATCGAATACGCATAGTTTTTTGATTGTTTACTCGGGGTCGCGGACCGTTACCGGAGATATAATATCACTAATGGCGAAAATCAAGCGCCGGACGCCCTTGCGACTGGAAAAATCGTGGAAAAAATTCCGTTTTTTTAAGGGCAGACGCACGGCAGGCATTCCCCCGCCGCCGTCATCGGCGGGGCGGGCAGGATACAACAATACCGCAAAAAGGAGTCGAATGAATGAAACAGATTGTCATGGTCGGACCCCGCAAAAGCCAAATCATTGACGTGCCGATTCCGACGATCACCGACGACCAGCTGCTGGTGAAGGTTACCTATACCGGCATGTGTCATTCGGAGTGGTATCCGTGGTCCATCGCCCGGCCGGGGGACATTTTCGGCCATGAATCGGTCGGTGTGGTGGCGAAATGCGGCAAAAGCGTTCTCGGTTTCAAGGAAGGGGACCGGGTGACCGGCCTCGGCGGCGGCGGTTACAAGGAATACATCGTCATGGAGCCGGACAAGACCTGCCACGTCCCGGACAACCTCAGGGACGAGGACGCGATCGCCGAACCGCTGGCCTGCCTGCTCTCCGCCGCCATGAAAATGCAGTGGAATACCCTCGGCGATCCGATCGCGGTGGTCGGCGCCGGTTACATGGGGCTGGGAATGATTTCTCTCTTCAAGGCGATGGGCTACGGCGACATCGTCGCGATCGACAAACGCCCCGAAGCGCGTGCAAACGCCTTGAAAATGGGGGCGACGGAAGCGCTCGCGCCGGAGGAAATCCCGGCGGAATACCGGCTGGACTGGAAGGCGATCGACACGCCGGACCTGACGCGCGACGGCCATAAGACCGATATTTTCGGGATCGGCTTCCAGCGGGTCATGGAATTCACCGGCACCGAGGACGGTTTGCAGCTGGCCGGAGAACTGGTCTGCGCGCACGGCCGGCTCGGCATCGGCGGCTACCATAACGACGGACTTCGGACGATCGATTACAAGCTCTGGAACTTCAAGGCGATGGAGACGATCAACTGCCATGAGCGCCGGATCATGTACGAGGCGGGGCTCTGCCGCCGCTGTCTCATGCTGCTTTCGCGGGGGATCTGGAAGTTCACCGGCGTGACCACCCCTTTCTATTCGATGGAGGAATTCGACCGGGCCAACGAGGATATGGAACTGCACCGCGACGGGTTCATCAAGGGCGTGGTCCGCTGCTGATACGCCGGAGAACGACTCCGGGTACGGCTGCGGAAACGCGGAGTTCGGATACGGGCGCCTCTCGGAAACGGGGGGCGCCTGTTTTTATGCGGGGAGCGGTCGGATGGAGCGCGCGCGTCGGAGGTTTTTCCAATGCGGCGGGCGTGTGGGTGAAAAAAATCCTTTTTTTTCGCTTCGGGGGCTGTCCCGACGGCGTCCCGGTGCTACATTATGAGAAAAACCGGTTTTTTTCGGTTCTTCAGGAACCGCCACAGGAGCGCACAGGGCGATGAAAAGAAAAAACATCATCTGGATCTTCTCGGACCAGCAGCCGGGATATTCGTTAAGCTGCAACGGCGATCCCAATGTCCGGACGCCGAATCTGGACCGGATGGCGGGAAACGGATTCAATTTCCGCAATGCGGTCTCCGGTTTTCCGCTCTGCTGTCCCTTCCGCGGTTCGCTGCTGACCGGGCGTTACCCGCACGAATGCGTACCGGGACATGAATACCGGATGCCGCCGGAACTGCCGA
>CASFXO010000254.1 GCA_949298665.1 uncultured Lentisphaeria bacterium | reverse complement strand
ATACGATTCTGACCGCGTCCCTGATTTACGACTGGTGCTTCGACGCCCTGACGCCGGAGGAACGCGCCGCCATGGCCGAAAAAATGCTGGAACTGGCGGAACGGACGGAAATCGGCTATCCCCCGTTCAAGCAGGATGTCGTCAACGGACACGGCAACGAAATGCAGTTCACCCGCGACCTGATCGCCATGGGCATCGCCCTGTACGGCGAAAATCCCCTGCCCTACCGGTACTGCACCTATCGTTTTTTTGAAGAGATTGTGCCGATGCACCGCTTCGAATACCGCAGTCTGTGGCACAATCAGGGGATGGCGTACGGCGTGGTCCGTTTCAGCGGCGACGTGATCGCCGCACTGCTCTACGAACGCATGAACGATGTTCAGGCTTTTCCGGACTATGTGAAAAAACTGCCGTACAGCTGGTTTTACCTGCGGCTGCCGGACGGCACCATGTTCCGGGACGGCGATGACTTCTACATGACCAATCAGCGCGGATTGTACTCCAGCAATTACGAAAGCACGTTCCTTTCCGCCGCCTACAGCGCCGATCCGGTGCTGAAGGGTGAATCGCAGCGGCAGGGCATCGACACCTGGAAATTCAACCACCCGGTGCAGTTCCTGCTGTTCAACGATCCGACCGTTCCGGCGCAACCGGATTACTCGCACCTGCCGCTGACCCGTCTCATGCCGCCGCCGTATCCGGCGATGGCCGCCCGGACCGGCTGGACCATGGGGGCGGATTCCCGCGATGCGATGGTGTTTCTGAAAGGAGCCGGCTATCAGTCCGTCGGGCATCAACACCTTGACGCCGGGAGTTTCCAGCTATATTACCGTGGACTGCAGGCGGTGGACCTCGGAATTTACCTCCAGTTCGGCACGCCGTACGACCGGAATTTCAATAAACGCTCCATCGCGCACAACGTCCTGCTCGCCTACGATCCCGACGAGAACTGGGGCTGGCTGGCCAACGACGGCGGGCAGCAGTATTTCTGCGGCTGGCCGAGTGGAAAATCCCCCTCCAGCCTTCAGGAAATGCTGGAAAAATCCCGGAACGGCGCCATGCAGGCCGCCGATTTCGGCCCGGACCGGCAGCGTCCGTTCTACAGTTTCTTCAAGAGCGATCTGGCGGCAGCCTATACGAAAAAAATCAGCCGCTATGTGCGCAGTTTCGTGTTCCTCCATACCGGACGCCCCGGACAACCCGCCGCGCTGGTGGTGTTCGACCGGGTACGCACCTCCGGCGACGCCGTCCGGACCTGGTTTCAATTCAATACGCTGAGCACGCCGGAACAGCGGGAACGGACCTTCGTCTCCCGATACGGCGCGGGACAACTGACCACCCGGCTGCTGCTGCCGCAAGAGCCATTGACGGTGGAAACACACTCCGGGCCGGACTCGCGACGGGTGTTCGGCACAACCATCGAACTCCCCCCGACCGGCCTCCCCGAAGAAAACGGTACCCGCACCCTGATCGCCCCCGCCGTCCAGAAGCGGGACACCCGGTTTCTCGCGGTCCTGCAGCCGGGGGATCCGGAGGTGGAACCACCGCCGCCGGCGCTTCGTGAAGGCCCCGCGCACCTGGAATTGACGCTGGCGGACACGCTTCTGGTGCTGGGGGGAAATTTCGACCCGGTGACGGACGCGGTGGAGATCCTCGTACCGGAATCGGTTTCCCGGGTGGTCTGCGCCGATTTCGCCGCCGGCACGTGGGCGGTCCGTCCGGTTTCCGGCAACGGCGAAGTCCGGACCTTCACTTCCCTCCCCGAACGGTTGTGCGGCACCCTGTCCCTGAAGCCGGGTGTCTACCGGCTGGAACGGACCGCCCCGCCCTCCCCGTGACCATGCGGAACAACCTTTAAAAAAACGCCGCCGCTTCCCGTCGGTCGGACGAAGAAGCGGCGGCAGTGCCGGACCGGAAGATTATTTACT
Source organism: uncultured Lentisphaeria bacterium (assembly GCA_949298665.1). Lineage (GTDB taxonomy): Bacteria > Verrucomicrobiota > Lentisphaeria > Victivallales > Victivallaceae > CALXOD01. The sequence goes on along the minus strand of CASFXO010000254.1, from coordinate 4,245 downwards.
CAGAAAATCGGTGATTTTGCGGGCGATGAATTCATGCCCGGCATTGTTCGGATGCGCCATGTCGGCGAAATTCGCCTTGAATTCCGCTTCCGGCAACGCCTTGAAATCCGCAGCCAGGTCGTAAACCGCGATCCCGCGATCCTGCCCCAGTTTCCGCACCTCCTCGGCGAAGTCGTCCATCATCGTGTAACGCACCCCCCGCCCCGGAATCGTCGCCAGCAGCAGAAACGCCGGACTGCCGCCGGTGATTGACTTGACTTTGTCGATATAGGTTTCCAGCGATTTGCGGTAATAGCGCGGCGACCAGGCGGCGCTCTTGTCGTTGTAGCCGATCAGCACCGTCACCAGATCCGGCTTTTTCCCGGCGAAGTCGCGCCCGGCCCAGACCTGCAGATCGAACGTGCGCGCGCCGCCCACGGCCACGACCTCCACCTGGATCTTGTCATTGTGAAACGCCCGGCGCAGAAACTCCTGCAGCTTCACGCCGTAGCGGTTGGCGTCGGCGTCCTGAACCGCGGTCCCGGCGGTGATCGAGTCTCCGGAACAGATGATCGACACCGGTTCGCCGGCCTTCATCTTTTCGATCACATCGGCCAGTGGCCGGTCGGGATATTTTTCCATCGGAGTGGCGGCGGCTTCCTTGACCAGCGTCAGGTCATCCACCGTCACCTTGTACGGTGCAATGGCGCGATTGCAATGCTCGATCTGCCAGCGATCCCCGAACACCACCGTACCGACCCCGCCCGCATGCAGCGCTCCGGGGGCGCCGAACTCCCCGTTTTCCACGCCGCCCGGCGGCACGAAATCCTTCCAAGCCAGCGTAACCGTCCGCCAGGCGTCGCCTTCCACCGGCACATAGGCGGTATATCGCCAGGACCCCAGATTGCTGCTGATCCCGGCCACGGCCACCGGCAGCATCACTTTTTTACCGGGCTCCCCCTTGACCCGGAACCGAATCCCCTGATGATCGGCAAGCAGCATCGATTCATCCATATCCAGCAGCGCCGCGCCGGTTATGATCGCAGGCAAAGTCAACTCCATTGCCGGATTGCCGTCCACGGTCACGCTCCGGGGAGCACGATCCTGGCGGTTGCTTTTCCACTTCGCCACCGAAGAGAAATCATCCAGCACGAAATCCTGCGCAGCGTCCAATTTCCGTTCCGGTCCCGGTTCCAGACGCCGGGCTTCGATCCGGCTGATCACCGCCTCGCCGCCGGCATCGACGCCGACGAAAACGCTGATCATTTCCGGCGTATTACCGCGTCCGGCGCGAGGCACGAAACGACTTTTGTATACCGTCTCCTTATCCCCGAGCGTTTCGGTATGGGTCGAAGTCTCGCAGAATCCGTCCTGCCGATTGTAGGCGTAGATGCCGTATTCGAGTTTGCCCTTGCCGCGGGCCGTCACTTCGATCTCGAACGTCTCGTCGGGACGGCATTCGAACCGCGGTTTGGCGGTGTATAGATGCGTCCGCTGTCCGGCGGAGGTAATGACAAGCTTGCCGTCCCTGAGCACAACCGTCCCCCAGGGCTTGTTCCACTCGCCCTTGTTCTGGATCCAGCGGGCGGGGAGACCGTCTTTGCCGACGCCCTCCTTGAAATCCCCGTTGATCGCCAATGCGGCGGAACCGGCGGCGGTCTTTTCCACCAGCCGGGCAACGATGCTGGTAATCACCACTTCGGAGCCGGGCCCCGCCCCGACCACCATCCGGGCCATTTCCGGCGTGTTGCCGCGACCGGCGCGGGGAATCAGACGCTGTTTGAATACCGTCGTTTTTTCACTCAACGGCACCTTCACGATCGTCGACTCGCAGAAAGCCCCCCCGCTCGTATACGCGTAAATACCGAATTCCAGCGTTCCCCTGCCGCGGGCCGTCACTTCCATTTCGAACTCGTCGCCCGGGTGAAACTTGAAATTCCGGGTGCGGGTGTACAAATGCGTTTCCTTGGCGGGGGAGACAATGGTCAGGGTGCCGTCCGCCAGCTTTGCCTGTCCCCAGGGCTTGTTCCACTCGCCCTTGTTCTGCGTCCAGCCGACCGGGATGCCGTCCTTGCCGACCCCTTCCTTGAAATCCCCGTTGATCGCCAGATCCGCCGCCGCCGTGCTGCTCAGCACCGCCGCCGCCCACACAGAAAGCATCGTCATCCACTGTTTTCTCATCGTCGTCTCTCCGTTGTTCGGGTGAATTTCCGCGATTATTATGAATATATATCCGGGTTGAGGAATCTGTCAACCGGCGTCCTTCATTATTTTTTCTTCGCTTTTCCGTTTTTCATGAACATGTAAAAATATCCGGCACGATTTGAAGAACTGTCCTCGCCATTTTGCCGAAACCGGATTATGGTATCCGTCAATGCGCCGGGATACGACGCCGGCAACAGGAAAAACCCGGACCGCCGCGCTCCGGCATTCGACAAGATCGGCCCCAAACCATCGGCAACAGAGGAGATCCATCATGACGACCCCGGAAAATCCCCGCTCCTGCGAACTTCGTCTCGCCCACTTCGGCATGTTCATTCACTGGGGCATCTACGCCGTGCCCGGCGGCCGATGGCAGGGCCGGGAAACGCCGTATCTCGGCGAATGGCTGCAACCCTACTTCCGCATTCCCAACGCCGAATACGCCAAATTCGCCGAAGTCTTCAACCCGGTTCATTTCGACGCCGACGCCTGGGTGAAACTGGCCCGCGACGCGGGCATGAAATATCTGGTATTCACCGCCAAACACCATGACGGCTTCGCCATGTATCACAGCAGGGTGAACCGCTTCAACATCGTCGACGCCACGCCGTTCAAGCGCGACGTCCTGCGGGAAATCTCCGACGCCTGCGCCCGGCACGGCATCCGGCTCGGAATTTACTACTCACACCACCTCGACTGGGCCGACCCAGACGGCGGCGACCCCGGTCCGGAAAACCCGCTCAACTGCAACTGCATGAGCTGGGGCAACAACTGGGATTTTCCGGACCGTTCCCGCAAGGACTTTTCCCGGTACTTCTACGGCAAGGCGCTGCCGCAGCTGCGCGAGCTGTTGACAGAGTACGGCCCGATCTGCGAACTCTGGTGCGACTGTCCGCATCAGATCCTTCCCGAATACAGCCGCGCCGTCCGCGACCTCGTCCGCGAACTCCAGCCCGACTGTCTCATCAACAGCCGGGTCGGCAACGGCTGCGGCGATTTCGGCAGTCTCGGCGACAACCAGACCCTGACCGCGGGTCTCGACCGCCTGGTCGAATCCCCGGGCACCCTTAACGACACCTGGGGCTTCAAGTACGACGATCACCACTGGAAAACACCGGAAGAAGTCATCGAAAAACTGGTTTCCCTCACCGACAAGGGCGCCAACTACCTGCTCAACGTCGGCCCGATGCCGGATGGCCGCCTGACCCCGGAAACCGTGGACATCCTGACCCGGGTCGGCGCCTGGTACCGGCGCAACAGCGACGGCATCTACGGCTGTGAGGGCAGCCCCTTCCCGCAGAATCTCGGCTGGGCCTACTGCACCCGCAACGGCAACACCCTGAATTTCTTTCTCCGCCGCCCGGCGGAAACCATCCGGCTGGCCGGGTTGTCCACCGCGCCGGTCGCCGCCGACTGTCCGGTGCAGTCCCATGCCGACGGTTCGCTGACGCTGCGTCCGGACCGGAACCGGCAGACGGGTTATCTGCCGCTCCTCCGGCTGCGTTTCGCCGAACCGCCCCGGATCCTCCCCGGACTGCGGCTGCAGAACGGGGAACTGGACCTCGCCCCCGGACAGGCCCGGCTGATTCACCATCCGCCGGAACCGGTGGTCGATGACGGCGGAACGGCGGCGCCCCCGGAAAATCCGAACATGCCGCCGGACAATGAAACGGAACACAGCCTCCTGACCGGCGACGGACTGCTTACCTGGTGGCATCATGATTATGACGCCGTTGAGTGGACGTTCGAACTGGACCCGGGTACCTACGAATGCTGGATCCTGACCCAGAAGGCCGACCACTCGCGCACCTGGAATTCCTCACGGATCGTCGAGGTGGCGCTCGGCGACGACATCCGCCGCGTTCCGCTGGCCGCGGACGAACTGCCGTATTCCCCCTATTTTCCGCAGGTGCGCTCCCGGGCCGGAGTATTCACGCTGACCGCGCCGTTCCGGGGAACCTTCCGGCTGCGCACGCTGGCCGCCGGAGACCGGGGAGCACGGCTGATGGCGCTGGCGGGAGTAACGTTCCGGCAATTATCCTGATTTTCGGGATAATATTGGAC
>CASFXO010000253.1 GCA_949298665.1 uncultured Lentisphaeria bacterium | reverse complement strand
ATCGGCGAAATGAAGCGGATGAAAATCCCCCAGCAGGACGCCGCCGTGAAGATTTTGTGCGGATTCCCGTAACCGGGTTCGCCGCGCAAACCGCTGAGCAGCACGATCAGATTGGTGTCAAGCATGTCGCCGCCGCTCTTGCGGATTTCCCGGAGCGCGTGCCGGGTCCCCCACACCCAGCCGACGAAAACAGAGATCGCCATGCCGCTCAACGGCAGCAGCCAGTAGCTCGTCAGGAAATCCAGCATGTTGAAAAAACTTCCCGGCACTTCGTCAAATACCGCTTCAAAAACCGTATGCACCCCCGCGATCCGATCCCAGCCGTCCACACTCACAGCACAGACCACCCCCAGCAGCGCAATCGGCACCACGCTCGCCAGCACCGCCCAGCCGCGGCGCAGATGCAGCTGGTCCATCAGCACCGAGGTCATCACCTCCAGCAGACTCACGCCGCTGGTGATCGCCGCAATGGCCAGCGCCACAAAGAAAACCCCGCTCCACAACCAGCCGAGCCCCCCCGGAATGTGGTTGAACGTCACCGGCAGAATCTTGAACACCAGCCCCGGTCCGCTGTCCGGCGGAAACCCCATGGCGAAAAGCGCCGGGAAAATCGCCAGTCCCCCCATCAGCGCCGCCAGCGTGTCGAAACCGATGATTCCCAGCGAATTCTTGACGATCGACTGCTTCGGCGCCATGTAACTGCCGTACGTGATCATGATCCCCATGCCGAGACTCAGGGTGTAAAACGCATGCCCCAGCGCCTCCAGCACCCCCGCCGCGGTGAGCTTCGAAAAATCGGGCGACAGGAAAAACCGCACCCCCTCCATCGCCCCCGGCAAGGTGATCCCCCGCAGAATCAGCACCAGCAGCAGCGCGAACAGAATCGGCATCAGAATCTTGGAATACCGTTCAATGCCTTTGCGCACCCCGCCGGCCACCACCAGCGCGCAGGCCAGCAGAAACAGCATCTGGCAGGAAATCGTCATGTACAGTCCGCCGTCCGCGCCGAACAGCAGACTGTCGAATACCTCCTCCGCCCCCACCGCGTCCACAAACGTCAAACGGTTCATGAAGGCCCGGATGGCATAGGCCAATGTCCAGCCGCCGACCACGCTGTAGACCGCCGTAATCAGCACGATCGACACCACCCCGTCGACGATCCCGGCCACCGCCCAGCCGTAACGGATGGTCAGCCCCCCGGTCAGCACCAGCAGCGCGCCGTATCCGTAGGACTGAAACACCAGCAGCGTCACCCCGATCAGCGCAATGACGCCGCCGAGGAATTCCGCCAGACGCGAATGCCGCGGCGAAAGCTCCAGAAAGGCCCCGAGCGGGTTTTTCTGAGTAGCCCGTCCCATGGCGATTTCGCAGATCATCACCGGCAGGCCGATGGCCGCGATGCAGACCAGATACACCAGCACGAACGCGCCGCCGCCGTTCATGCCGGTCACGTATGGAAATTTCCAGATGTTGCCGAGTCCGATCGCGGACCCGATCGCCGCCATCAGAAACCCCCAGCTTGATCCCCAATGCTCGCGTTTTTCCTGCACGTTGCTCTCCTTGGTGTATGCTCCGCACTCAGGCTTCGGCCGCTGATCGTCCGCGCATGCGGCGGCGTTCCAGTTCGGTCAGGTAAAATTTCCGGAGGCGGATGTTTTTCGGAGTGACCTCCACGAGTTCATCGTCCTCGATGTATTCCAGTGCCTGCTCCAGCGACATTTTGCGCGCGGGCACGATTTTGAGGTTGCGGTCGCTCCCGGCGGCCCGCATATTGGTCAACTGCTTGCCTTTCTGCACGTTGACCACCAGATCCCCCTCCTTGCAGTGCTCGCCGACGATCATGCCCTCATAACAATCGGTATTCGGATCGATGAAAAAGAATCCGCGCAGCTGCAGCGCGTCGATCGCATACGCCGCGGCCTTACCCGCCGCCATGCTGACCATGGTCCCCACCGAACGCTGCGGAATGTCCCCCTTGTACGGTTCATAATGGTCGAACCGGTGGGAGACGATCGCCTCCCCGGCGCTGGCCGTCAGCGCCCGGCTGCGGAAGCCGATGAGACCGCGGGTGGGGATGTGGAATTCCAGCAGCTGCCGCAGTCCGCGCGACTCCATCTGAATCAGTTCGCCGCGCCGCATGCCGGCCATTTCGATGATTTTTCCGGCATATTCCCCGGGAACATCCACCGAAAGAATTTCCACGGGCTCGCATTTGACGCCGTCGATCATCTTTGTAATCACCTGCGGCTTGGCGACGGCCAGTTCGTATCCTTCGCGGCGCATGGTTTCGATCAGCACCGCCAGATGCAGCACGCCGCGCCCGCTGACCCGGAAGGCATCGCCGTTGAGCTCCTCCACCCGCAGCGCCACGTCGCGCTCCACTTCCTTGAACAACCGTTCCCGCAGGTGGCGGCTGCTGACGTATTTGCCCTCCTTGCCGTAAAAAGGTGAATCGTTGATCCGGAAGATCATCGACAGCGTCGGTTCGTCGATCGCAATCGGCGGCATTGCTTCCGGATGTTCCTGGTCGCAGATCGTATCGGAAATGTCAATATCCTCAATCCCGACGATCGCACACAAATCCCCGCAGGGCACCTGATCCGTCTCCTGCCGATTCAACCCCTCGAAGGTGAAAAACTGCCGGATGTCCACCGGCCGGGAAGTGCCGTCGCGCTTGATCAGCACCAGCGGCCGGGATGCGTCGAGCGTTCCCCGGTACACCCGGCCGATGCCGATGCGGCCGACGAAATTCGAGTAATCCAGCGTGGCGACCTGCATCTGCACCGGACCTTCCACCACCGGCGGCGCGGGCACGTATTCGAGAATCGCGTCCATCAGCGGCAGAATCGATTCCCGGGGATCCCTGAGGTCCCGCACCGCCCAGCCGGAACGGCCGCTGGCGTACAACGTCGGAAAATCCAGTTGCTCTTCAGATGCGTTCAACTCGCAGAAGAGATCGAAGACCTTGCCGTGCACCACCTCCGGCCGGGCATCGGGCTTGTCCACCTTGTTGATCACCACCACGGGACGGAGGTTGAGCCGCAGCGCCTTGTCCAGCACGAACCGGGTCTGCGGCATCGGCCCTTCGGCCGCGTCCACCAGCAGCAGCACGCCGTCGGCCAGTTTCAGCACCCGCTCGACCTGGCCACCGAAATCGCTGTGGCCGGGGGTGTCGATCACGTTGATTTTCACCCCCTTGTATTCCACGCTGATGTTCTTGGCCAGAATGGTGATGCCGCGTTCGCGTTCAAGATCGTTGCTGTCGAGAAAACACTCTTCCACCGCCTGGTTTTCCCGGAAGACCTTGGCCTGTTTGAGGATTTCGTCCACCAGAGTGGTCTTGCCGTGGTCGACATGGGCAATGATGGCGATATTTCTGATTTCACGCATAAAAACCGGAACCTCTTTCGAAAGAAATTGAATGGATCATCCGATTAATATACTCCATAAACCCATGGTTTGCAATAAAGCGACCGCCGTTCCGGCATTTTTTTGCGGTCTTCACCGAGGAGCGGTACCCGAAATCAGTCTTTTTTCCGACGAGTTCCGGCGCGCGGATGGGCCTGCGCGTACACCTCCTTCATGCGGGCGGTGCTGACGTGGGTGTAGATCTGGGTGGTGCTGAGATTTTCATGTCCCAGCAGTTCCTGCACGCTGCGCAGATCCGCGCCGGCATCCAGCAGATGCGTGGCGAAGGAATGTCGCAGTTTGTGCGGCGTCAGATCCGGCGGCAATCCCGCCTGAAGCAGATATTCCTTGAGGTTGCGCTGAAAGGAACGGGCGGTCAGCCGTTCCCCGAACCGGTTGAGAAACAACGGCGCATCATTGGTCCGTGCGCCACCCGCGGCGGTCCGGTGCGGCCAGTAGGCGCGGAGCGCCCGGACCGCGGCGCCGCCGAGCATGCCCAGCCGTTCCTTGCGGCCCTTGCCGGTCACGCGCACCACGCCCCCGGAGAGATCGACGTCGCCGTAATTCAGCGCCACCGCCTCGCCGACACGCAGCCCGGCGCTGTAGATCACTTCGACCATGGCCAGATCCCGCGCCGCGGCGAAGGCGGCGGAGTCGTCGCTCTTCGCCGTACCGCTTTCGACGGCGGCGCGCCAATATTCCCCCACCGCCCGGGTGAGCCGATCCACCGCGTTCACCGACAGAATCTGCGGCAGGCGACGTTCCCGCCGGGGAGCGGCAATCCGCAGAAAAGGATTGCCGCCGACCCGTTCCTCCCGCTGAAGATAACGGAAAAACGAACGCAGCGCGGAGAGTTTCCGCTGCATGGAACTTTTGCTGTCCCCACGCTGATGCAGCTCAAAAAGGAAGGTTCGCGCCTGATCCGCGTCGACGCTTCCCCAGTCGTCGAAATCGGACTTCCCGGCCACCAGCGTCGCAAACTGTCCGATGTCGCGCCGGTATCCGGCAATGGTATGGTCGCTGGCCTGCCGCTCCGCCCGCAGATAGCGGCAGAAATCGTCAATCAACATGGCAATGGTCCTTTCACCGGGTACGAATTTCCCTCATGATCTGCGGAAAGATACTGCCGATCGGGATTTTTTTCAATCCGTCCGGTTGTAAACATTTTCCCCATCATTATATTATCGTGGATTTTCACACTGGTTCCGGAAAGTTGTACCCGTACCATGCAGCTGATCGCAGACGAACGCATTGTTTTCCGTTCCCCCGATCCGGAACGGATTTACTGTTACAGTCCCTCCATTCTGAAACTGCGTTCCGGGCGGCTGGTGGTCTCCTTCGATCTCGGCGGACCCGGCGTCGGAGATCTCGCCGGAGAAAGCGCTCCGAACGGCGATTTCGGACTGAGCAACCAGACCCGCGTTCTGATTTCCGACGACGGCGGCACAACCTGGCACGAATGCGCCCGGCTGCCGGTGCGCCATGCCCGGCTGTTCGAAGCGGGAGGCGCGCTTTATCTGCTCGGACACAGCGGCGTCATGCGGATCTTCCGCAGCCGCGACCATGGCGAACACTGGCCGGAGCGCGCCGTGCTGGAGTCGGCCCACCTCTGGCATCAGGCCCCCTGCGCCGTGGATTACCGTCATGGTCGGGTCTATCTGACGATGGAACAGGTACTGCCCGACACCACCTGGCCCGGCGTGGCCCCGGTCCTGATGGCGGCGGAGGAACACAGCGACCTGCTCCGGCCTGACGCCTGGCGTTTTTCCGCACCGCTGGATTTCCGTCGGGAAGTGGCGTTGCCGAGCAGCTGCGGCGTTCCGTTTTTTCCGACCGGAACGACTGCACCCGGACGCTTCTGCGGCGACCCGGGCTGGCTGGAAAGCCACGTGCTGCGGATCTACAATCCCGACCATCTGTTCTTCGATCCGGAGGATCGTTCCATGCTGATTCTGATGCGCGCGCACACCGGACTGGCCAATCTCGGCGCCGTCGCACGCGGCATCGATCTGCCGGACGGAACCCTGGCGCTGCAGCTGCTCCGGACTCCGGGCGGCGCGCCGCTGGTTTACCTGCCGCTGCCCGGCGGTCAGATGAAATTCCACATCGTCTACGATCCGGTCGGACAACGCTACTGGCTGGCCGGATCGCGCACCACCGACAGCATGACCCGTCCGGACCGGCTGCCGCCGGACCGTTACGGATTGCCGGACAATGAGCGCCATCAGCTGCAGCTGCACGTTTCCGGCAATCTCTTCGACTGGCATTATGTCGGGCTGGCGGCATGCGGCGCCACCCCGCGGGAATCCCGTCATTACGCCGCCATGACCATTGATGGAGAGGATCTGCTGCTGCTGGCCCGTTCGGGTTCCCCGCGGGCCCGGAGCGCTCACAACGGCGACCTGATCACGCTGCATCGGGTCCGGTCATTCCGCAGGCTGGAAAAGATGGATTTTCCT
>CASFXO010000252.1 GCA_949298665.1 uncultured Lentisphaeria bacterium | reverse complement strand
ATTGGATTTTTGTCGAAAGACACGCTATATTAGAGGGATTGCATGATTTTCAACCCATAAAGTTCCGGAGTCCCGACGTGAAACCCCCGGTCAAATGGACCATGACAATGCTGATGGCATGGTGTTCCTGTACCCTCGCCGCAGCGAAAATCACCGACATTCGTTTCGAACAGCAGGGCACCGCGCCCCTGTCCGAGGATCAGATCTACTACAACATCCGCCTCCGTCCCGGCAGCGAGTATCAAAGTGAACTGGTCGACGAAGACATCAAACGCCTTTATGCCACCGGCAATTTTTCCGACATCGTCTCTCAGACCGAACCGCTGCCCGACGGAGACGTAAAGCTGACTTTCCGATTGCGCCTGAAGCCGCAGGTCCGGAAAATCACCCTCGACGGCAATGCCAAGTTTCCCGCAGACGACCTGAAACCGCTGATCACCCTCGCCGCCGACGCGCCGCTCCATGATGCGAAATTGCGTGAAAGCCTTACCGCAATCCGGGACTTTTATAAGGAAAAAGGCTACAACGAAGCCACCGTTACCCCGGTCATCGAACCGGCCGGCCCCGACCAGGTGAATGTCATCTTCCGCATTCACGAAAATCTCCGGCTGAAGGTCGACCATGTCAAATTCGAAGGCGCTACCGCCTATTCCCAATCCGACCTGAAAAACGCCATCGCCAACCGTTACTCCTTTCTGAACGCCCTGCCGTGGGTGGGGAGTTACTTCAACGCCGGTCTGCTCGATCGCGCCGAACTGGAAACCGACGCGGCCCGGGTCCGCAGCCTCTACCTGGACAAAGGCTATCTGGACTTCAAAGTGGACAAGATCGACGTCACCCCCACCCCGGACGATCCGGAATACGTGGACCTGACCTTCCATGTCACGGAAGGCGAACCCTATCAGGTGGCGAACGTCACCATCGCCGGAAACACCGTCGTCTCAACCCCGGAACTGGAGGCTCTGATCCGGCTGAAGACCGGAGAGACGTTCAACGGTTCGCTGGAAAACGAGGCGGTCAAGGCTATTTCCGATTATTACGAATCCCTGGGCTATGTCGACGTAAGCGTCCGTCCGATCCGGCTCGCCGACTTCCGCAATCATACCGTGGACATCCGCTTCGAAATCGTCGAAGGCCGCCGCTACACGGTCCGGGACGTCGTCATCTCCGGTAATACCTATACGAAAGACAAGGTCATCCGCCGGGAACTCGCCATTCAACCCGGCGACCCGGTGGACCGCAACCGCATCGAAGTAAGCAAATCCCGGCTGATGGGCATGGGTTATTTCCACAAGGTGGAAGCCACCACGGCCAATGCCGACGCCGTGAATGAAAAGGATGTCAACATCCGCGTCGAGGAAAAGGAGGACCGCTTCCAGTTCAAAGTCGGCGCCGGCTTCTCCGATGTCAACAGCCTGGTCGGGATGGCGGAAATTTCCAGCAACAACTTCGATCTCTTCAGTCCCGGAAACTGGTTCTACGGCGGTGGACAGCGGCTCCGACTGCAGGCGCTGGTCGGGATTGAGCGCATGGGATTCAATTTCGACTTCACGGAGCCGTGGCTGTTCGACCTGCCCATGCGGTTCGACCTTTCGCTTTACGGCAACCAGATGGACTTCGAACATTGGAACGAACGCCGTTACGGCGGGCGGGCGTCGCTGAGCCGCAAAATCTTCGATGACTTCACCACCATCACCGGCGCGTATAAATTTGAACAGGTCAATGTCTTCGATATGTCTCACCACGTCGGTCCCGAATTGCGGGCGGAACGCGGCCGTCAGTGGGTCAGCCAGACCTCGTTGATGCTGGACCGCGACACGCGGGACAGCCTGGTTTTCCCGACGTCCGGGTACAATCTGAATCTGCTGGCGGCGATTTCGCCGAAAATCATGGGGTCAACCAGCAACTTCTACCGGGTGGAAGCCAAGGGAAGTTATTACCACTCCTTCTTCGAAAAGGCCATTGTGGTCATGGGCGGCTTCCGGATCGGCACGGTGTCCGCCTTCAACCGCAGCGACAGCGTCCCGCTGTTCGAGCGCTATTTCCTCGGCGGCGGCGATTCTCTGCGCGGTTTCCCCTTCCGCGAAGTCTCCCCGCTCAACCACGACGGAGACGCCATGGGCGGCCAGACGATGTTTCTCGGAACTTTCGAAATCAGCCACCCGATCTGGAACTTCATCCGCGGCGCCGCATTCGTGGATGTCGGCAACACCTGGGCGAACGCCTGCAGTTTCGGGCCCGGCGGGGTCAACGTCGGTGCCGGTTACGGACTGCGCATCCAGCTGCCGATGATCAATGCGCCGCTCAAGCTGGACCTGGCCTATCCGGTGGTCAACAATCAGGATGACGTATCCAGCAAACTGCGTTTCCACTTCAACATGGGGTTCACCTGGTAAAAATGGCTGCCGATTCGCCTGATTTCCATCGTCTGCCGCCGACCATCGACTCGCTGCGCCTGATTCTGGAAAAACTGCGCGCACCCGGCGGCTGCCCGTGGGACCGCGAGCAAACCCGGGAGACGCTGGCCCGCTGCCTGTCGGAGGAATGCGCGGAATTTCTGGACGCGGTGGATCGCCGGGAGCCCGCCGAAATCTGTGATGAACTGGGCGATGTGATGATGAACGTCGTGTTTCAGGCGGTGATTGCCGCGGAACGCGGCGAATTCACGCTGGAAGACGTCTTCCGCAACGTCAATGCGAAAATGGTCCGCCGCCACGCGCATGTGTTCGGCGACGCCACCGCCGAATCCGCCACCGACGTGCTGGCCATCTGGGAAAAGATCAAAGCCGGGGAAAACCGTCCGCCGCGGGAATCAGTGCTCGACGGCGTCCCCCGACATCTGAGTGCACTTGACCGGGCGGAGAAGATCCAGAAGAAGGTGGCGAAAGTAGGGTTCGACTGGAATCGGGAGACGGAGATTCTGGACAAGATTGCGGAGGAACTCGCGGAACTGCGCGAGGCGATGGCTTCCGGCGACGCGGAACACACCGATGAGGAACTCGGCGATCTGCTGTTCGCCGTGACCAATCTGGCGCGTTTCCGGAAACGTCGCACCTCCGAAGAACTGCTGCGTCAGGCCAATGAAAAATTCATCCGTCGCTTCCAGCTGGTGGAAAAAGAGTTGAAACGGCGCGGTATTTCCCCGGCCGACGCCGGTATCGAATTGCTGGAAACGCTCTGGAACGAAGTCAAACGACAGCCCGCCGCCGCGGACTCCCGGAAACAATCGGACTCGCCATCATGACGACCGCCGCGGACAATCTGCTGCACACCCTGGACATCCGCCGTGAATTCGGCGCTCCGGCGTTTCCGGTCAAACCGATCCCGCCGGAAACCATGCGTAACGGCGCGGTGGTCCGGATGCCCAACTGGCTTGGTGACGCCGTCATGGCGCTGCCGGCCCTGCGACAGTTGAAGGACATGCTGCCGGAACACTGTGCGCTGGCGGTGATCGCACCTCGCGGCATGCGGTCGTTTTACCACGCGCTGCCGTGGGTGGACCTGATTCTGCCGCTGCAGGACACGCATCGCCGGTGGCGGCTGGAGGAAGTGATGATGGTGCGGCGCTTCTCACCGGGATTCGGCGTATTGTTCAACAACTCGCTTCGCGATACCGTGATGTTGCGTCTGGCGGGGGCGGGGCCGCTTTACGGTGCGGCGGCCCGATGCCGCTCGCCGCTGCTGCGGCGCAGTTTCGCCTTCCCCGGACGGCGGGACCACGCATTGAACCGGATGCATCACGCCAACAAATACCTGGCCATCGTCCGGGCACTGGGAGCACCGGAATGGGACGGGACGCTGCCGGAAATCCGGATTGCCCGACCGTTTTTCCAGTTGAGTCCGGAGATCCGCGCCCTGTGCGACCACCCGAAACTGCTGATTCTGGCGGCGGGCGCCGCCTACGGCGCCGCCAAACGGTGGCGCAGTGAAAACTTCCATCGTACGGCGGCGGCCTGGCTCGCCCGCGGCGGAATCGCCGCCACGGTGGGGACGGCGGGGGAAGCGCCGATCGGCGCGGAAATCGCCGCCGGGCTGCCGCCGAACAAATTCTTCAATATGATGGGAAAAACCGATATGACCGCCCTGATGTACCTCGTGCGCTCCGCACGTGCGGTCATCGCCAACGACAGCGGCGTCATGCATCTGGCGGCGGCGATGGGGCGGCCGGGAGTGGCGGTATTCGGTTCGACGGATTATTCCGCCACCGGCCCGATCGGGGCCAACTGGAAAATCCTCTATTCCGGCCGAGCCTGTTCCCCCTGCTTCGCTCGAACCTGTCCCCGGAACAACCCGGAATGTATGACCGACATCCCCGCCGAAGCCGCCATCGCGGCGCTGGAGGATTTGTTCTGACCCCGACCATTTGCGGCGCCATGGCATGCACGAACGACAATGCCTCCGGCACTGGAAAAACGTTTCCGGACAAAGCCGTTATTTCCCCGTCACTTTTCCGTCATTTCCACCGTCCGTTCCGCCGGAAGGTCCTTTCCGGAATCTCCCCGTCTTAAGAAACTCAGCAACTTGCAGCCATACCGCATGCCGCTGCATCAGAAACGCATGCCCGCCGATCGCCATCCAGTGATCCGTCATTCCGGGCATCGGCCACTCGTCCGGGCGCACCTCCCAGTCCCGGCTTCCGGAAATGATGCCGATGTCGATTTTCTCGGGCCAGGGCAGTTGATTGGCCGTGGAATCCGGTTCGCGCCGCAGGTCCGCCAGCGGCGGCGACAGATGCCGCAGCACAGGCAGCAGCCGCAGCGCCCGGCTCGCCGCGCGCGATCCCCGATTCGGCGGCGCCAGCATCACGATGCGGCCGAAACGGGCGCGCAACTCCGGCGACGCCTCCGCCCACACGGCCCGAAACAATAAACCGCCCATGCTGTGGGTTACCAGATCCAGCGGCGCTTCCTCCGGCTGCCGACGCACCAGCTCTTCAAGTCGGTTTCGCAGATTCGAACTGTGCCCCAGCAGAGACTTCCGATTGTAAGTGGAGTAATCGTAAAGCCACACCCGGTACCCGCGTGTCCGGAGAAAGTTTCCGAGGTTCTTCAGTACCACCCCGCGATGGGTCAGACCGTGCACCAGCACCACCAGACGCCCGTTCCAGTGCTCCGGCGGCCTCAGCGCCGACAGCCGGTCGCTCTTCCGGCAGGAGTGAATCCCCAAGGCCGGAAGCATCCCCGCCATCCGCCATGCGTCGGAAAATTTCATACGCACCACCCCATCAGAAGAAAACCGAAAATCCGCGTCCCAATAAAATTGCTGATGCGCCGCAACCACCATTCCTTACCATTCGACGCAGACAACGGTTTGTTAACGCAGTCCCGTTTCGAATGCTTCAACTCTTCCGCAATATTTCGGAAATGATCCGGCAGGAATCTTCCAGCGGCACCGGACGCGGCGCCAGCTGCAGCTTCATCGGATTTTCCGCGGCGCTCCGGGCAGTGCGCTCCAGGAGTTCCGGCGTGATCTCCGGAAACGCCGCCAGCGACTCCGGCACGCCGCAGCGGGAGAGAAATTCCCGGAAAGAGGCCACCACCGCCTCCGGTGAATCGCCGGGAAATATGGACCGCAGCTTCATCGTCCGCTCCGCCACCTCCGGCCGTCCCAGATAGAATTCCCAGGCCGCCGGCAGCAGCATGACCACCGCCAGCCCGTGGGCAATCCGACCGAACCAGGAAAAACTGCAGAGATGCGGCAACCCGGTCGATTTGTAGCGGATCACCATCCCCCCCAGACAGGCTGCGGCGGCCATCGCCGCGCGGGAATCCGGCCCCGGCGCCTCCAGCGCCTCGGGAAAATGCCGCGCAATCAGCCGGATGCCGGTCAACGCCCAGTCGTTGGCCGCCGCGTGCCGCCCGTCCTGCCCGATATTGAGAAATCCTTCGATCAGGTGGGCCAACGCGTCGCAACCGGTAGCCAGCGTTACGGAGCGCGGCATGGAGGCGGCGAATTCCGGTACTACAAACGCACAGGCGGGAATGATCGCCGGATCGCTGATCAGTTTCTTCACTCCGATCCCGCGGTCCACGATGTTGCTGTAGAGCGTTACCTCCGAACCGGTGCCGGACGTGGTGGGAAAACAGATCACCCGGTCCGGACTGCCCCCCGGAAATGCCTGCGTATACCGGTCCGATCCGAAATAATCCGTCACCGTCCCTCCCGCCTGATAGACGAGATAAGCCGCCTTGGCCGCGTCCATGACGCTGCCGCCTCCCAGCGCGATGACCGTGTCCGGACGCTCCGCCCGGAGAAACGCCGTCATCCGTTCGATCGTCGCCACATCCGGCTCCGGTGGGATGTCCCGGAAACGGACGGTCGCCACCGGGACCTCCGCCGTCAAACGAGCGAACCGGGAAAAAATGCCGGTCTCATCGATACTGTGCCGCCCGGTGAACAAGGCAATTCTGCGGGAACGTCTTTCCAGCAGCAGCCGGACCAGCGACGGCCCCGGGTCGTTGCCGAACACGACGGCGGTATCCGGATAGTTTTCCCATAAAGTCTGATATTCCGGCGGATTCATGCTTCTTCCTCCTTGCTTCCGCTTCCGAATGTCGTTATAGTAAGTATAGTATCATATTCTGCGGCGGATTGCAAGCCGTCCGGAAACGCCTTTGCCGAAAGGTTCGAATACATGAAGAAGAAAGAGACCCGAATCCGTCCCGACTGGGACACCTATTTCATGAACATCGCCGGCGTCGCCGCCACCCGGAGCAACTGTTCGCGGCGGCAGGTCGCCGCCGTCATCGTCCGGGACTGCCGGATCATCTCCACCGGTTACACCGGCACGCCGCGCGGCGTTCGCAACTGCTGTGACGGCGGTTGTCCCCGCTGTAATTCCGATGTTCCCAGCGGCACCGCCCTGACCGAATGTCTGTGCAGTCACGCCGAGGAAAACGCCATCGTCCAGGCGGCCTACCACGGCATCGCGGTCAAGGACGCCACGCTCTACACCACCTTCAGCCCCTGTCTGCAATGCGCGAAAATGATCATCAACGCCGGAATCCGCGAAGTGATTTATCACCGGCGCTACTCCATCGACCAGACCTCCCTGGCGCTGCTGCGCGAAGCCGGGGTCAAAGTCCGTCCGCTGGAGCCGGAGGCGCAATCATGACGTTCACGCCGGATCCCGCAAGCCGCATTCTGACGCTGGCCGACGCCGTCGCCTGGCGAAATCAGCTGCGCGGGGAGGGAAAACAACTGGTCATCACCAACGGCTGCTTCGACCTGCTCCACCGCGGACATGCCGCCTACCTGCGGGAAAGCCGGGAACTCGGCGACGCTCTGCTGGTGCTGGTCAATTCCGACGCCTCGGTCCGAGCCCTGAAAGGGCCGTCGCGGCCGGTGGTGGACGAATACAGCCGATCTTATCTGCTGTGCAGTCTGCGCTGTGTCGATGCGGCGGTGATTTTCAACGGAGCCCGCTGCGCCGCGGAACTGGCGGCGCTGGCGCCGGATCTTTACGTCAAGGGCGGGGACTACACGGTTGAAAAACTCGACCCGGAAGAACGCGGCGCCCTCCAGG
>CASFXO010000251.1 GCA_949298665.1 uncultured Lentisphaeria bacterium | reverse complement strand
GTGCCGCCCGACCGACTTCACACCAGTCAAGCGCGATGGTGGGAAAGCGATGATATTCCGGATTGATCAGTCGTTTTCCATCGACTCCGAGCACGACATGATGCTCGGCCAACGGCACGCCGTTCCGGGCCTTGTACCATTCGGAGACCTGCTGCAGCATCTGGTCGGAAGTAAAAAAGTACCCGACACCGGGTTCAAAAAACATCCGGTCCTCCGGCATTCCGGTAATGACTTCCACTTTTCCCCCCATTGCCCGGATTTCATCGCTGTAGCGCTGGGCGATCGCCATGAAAATCGGTCGGATGCTGGTGTACACCACGTGTCGCTCGACCACTGCCCGCCCGAAAAAGTCAAACGCCTGCATCACCGTATCGTAAATGTCGATGTTCACCGTGGAGATCTGCCCGCCGTAGGCCCGCAGCATCAGGATTCCCACCGCCGGACAGGGCAGCTGCATCGACCACATTTTCCAGTCGTAACTGCCGATGAAGATCAATCCGGCCACCCCGGCGGCCATCTCCCGCACCAGGTCCTCGGTCAACCGGTCGCAATGCACATAGAAAATCTTCAGGGCAATATTCCGCTTCGCCGCGGCGGAACGGATTCCCAGCAGTGAATGATAACAGAGGAAGCCCGAGTTGATCTTCTCATTGCTCACCTCCAGCACCACGCCAACCCGGATGCCGAAATCATCGGCGGCTGGCGGAGCTTTCACGAAAAACCCGTCGCCGAGGCGCTTCTCCAGCCATCCCTCCGCGCACAATCGCTCCATCGTCCGGTAAGCGGTCCCGTAACTGAGGTCGAACCGTCCTGCCAGACGCCGCACCGAGGGCAGCAGTTCGCCCGCCCGGAAAGTCCCGGCCAGAATCCGGGTTTCCAGATATTGAACCAGACGATCCGAATCAGCCCTGCAACGTCCCATCGTTCCGACTCCCGGCGCCGTTCAGCGCCGCCCGGAGCGCTTCGTAGCGCGCCAGCAGACCCTCCAGTTGTTCCGGCTCCGGCAATCCGACATCCAGCAGACGGCGCAGCAGTGCGGCGGGTTCCGTTTCCTTCTTCCTGGCGGCAGCCATCGCTCCGCCCCCGAAATTACCTGCAATCGCCGCCGCCAGATCCGCCGCCAGATCCTGTGCGGCATCGGCGTCCGTCCGGGGTGTGACGCGCGTTTCACCTTCGTCCAGCAGTGCCCCGAACTCGCGGGCATTGCGCGCCAGCGCCTTGTCCATCCCCTCCGGACAACCACCCGCGGCGATCACGTCCGTCACCACCGCCGCAAGACGCGGAAAAGGCGTCAGATCCAGCGCCACGTCCGGCAGCGGTTCTCCGCGCCGGGCCGCCGTCACCACTTCCGCCGCCGCGCGCATGGCCGGGGCCAACCAGTCGGCACGCTCCCGCTGCTGTCGCCGCCGGGCCGCGGTCAACGCCTTTTCCAGTTCGGCGGCGGCGGCGCGGGCCCGCGCCTCATAGCGTGCCTCCTGTTCCCGCGGAAGCGATTCCAATGAACGCCATTCGGACCGCAGTTCCCCCATCCGCTGCTCCGCCTGCCCCGGCGGCATGGATGCCAGCGATTCCAGTTCCCGGAGAATCTCCTCCCGGCGGTTTTTCGCATTCTGCACCGCTTCGTGCCGGGAATTGAAAAACGTCTCCATCGCCCCGTTGAAACGGGCATTCAAACTCTGTTCCTGTTTCCCCGCCCGCCCGGCGGCCTGAAAATCGGCACGCAGCTGTTTCGCCCGCCGCACCGCCTCCGGCACCGGCAATGAAGCCAGCGCCTCCGCCGCCGCACACAACTCCCGTTTGCGGGCTCCCACCTCGTTCTGCTGCTGCTGTTTCTCCGCCCAGTACTGTCCCCGGGCGTTGAAAAACACATCGCAGGCCGCCCGGAACCGGGCATACAGTGCGGCATCCGCTTCCCGCCCCGCGTGGCCGACGGTTTTCCACTCCGCCTGAAGCGCCTTCAGCTGTTCGGAAGTCTCGTTCCATCGGGTGGATTCCCGGAGCGCCTCCGCAGCCTCGCAGAGAGCGGTCTTCCTTGCCGCGGCGGCGGCATGGGCGGCGCGCTGCGCCTTGTAGAACTCATCCACCCGGTGCTGCAGCGCGGTGGTGTATTCATAATACCGGGGACCGAGTTCATTCTGCTTTTCCCGCGGCACGGCCCCCAGCTCCTGCCAGCGCTTGCGGATTTCCCGCAGCCGGACGGCGGCGGCGGGCAGTTTTTCCTCCGGCGTATCCCGGAGCTGCTCCAGCTCCCGGCAGAGATCCAGTTTCAGCGTATAACTCTCCCAGCGGGCCAGGTCCAGCGTCTGATAATACAGCACCAGACGATCGTTCAGCGCCTTGAACAACTCGCGGATGGAACCGAGAAGCGCCTTGTCTTCGGGAGAATCCGGATCAAGCGCCGCGGCAGCGGCATCCCGGGCCGCCTCCCAGCCTTCCCGCTTCTCCTTGAATTCTTCCGGACGGTCCGCCTCCCGGACCGCCTCCAGTTCTCCGCGCAGTCCGGACAGCGCTTCGCGGGCCGAAGCCGCCGCCGTCGTCTCGGCCTCCAGCCGCGCGGCAACCGCAGCGGCGGAATCGGAAAAAGCCTTTTCCAGCAGATCCAGATCATCCACGCCGGCGGCGGCGACCCGCCAGTTCCTGCGCAACCGTTCAAATTCCCGCCGGTGCGGCAGCAACCGCGGCGCAGCGCTGAGCCGCGCCTGTTCCGTCAGCAGGGAATGAAGCGTTTCCAGGACCTGTTCGCGTTTCGCCCGGCGCTCCGCGGCGGCGGTCAATCCTTCGGTGAATGCGGCCTCGGCGGCGGCAAAGCGTTTATCCATGATCTCCGCGTATTCCGGGGGCAGCGGCTCGCACCGGCGGTATTCGACGCCCAGCCCGGCCGACCGGCTGCGGCTGTCTTCGTCGTCTTTTCCGGCAAGCGATTCCAGTTCGGCGCAAATGCGTTCGCGCTCATGCAGCAGCGGCCGCAGCCGCTCCGGCACGCCGACGCCCGGCGTTTCAGGATGTTGAGTTTGGGATTCTGACATGTCGGTACTCCTTGGATAACCGCTTAAAAATAGTATCCTCAGCCGCTTTTTCCAGTCCGGAACAGGCACTTTGCTTGATTTTCCGCAAAAAAAACGGTATATTTCCCGTTAATCATTTACAAAAGAACCCAGGAGGTGATTTCCCATGGCCAGAACCCAATCCTTCAAAACCGAAGTCTCGCAACTGCTGGACCTCATGATTCATTCCCTGTATTCCAACAAGGACATCTTCCTGCGGGAGCTCGTCGCCAACGCGGCGGACGCCATCGACAAAGCCCGTTTCGAAAGCCTGACCCGTCCCGAACTCGCCCGCGAATGGGCCATCCGCCTCAATGCCGATAAAAAGGCGAACACCCTCACCATCGCCGACAACGGCATCGGCATGACCGAGGAGGAAGTCATCGAAAACATCGGCACCATCGCTCAGTCCGGCACCCGCGCCTTTCTGAAAAACCTCGCCGAACAGAAAACCGCCGCCGCCGACATTCCGGAACTCATCGGACAGTTCGGCGTGGGCTTTTATTCCGCCTTCATGGTGGCCGAGGAAGTAACGCTCCTCACCCGCAAAGCCGGATCCGACGCCCCCGCCGTCCGCTGGAGCAGCCGGGGCGAAGGCTCCTTCGAAATCGACACGGCGGAAAAAGCCGAGCCCGGCACCGAGATCACCCTCAAACTCCGCCCCGGCTCGGAAATCTATCTGGAACCGTGGAAACTCGGTGAAATCATCCAGAAATATTCCGACTTCATCGCCTATCCGATCATCCTGCCGGTCACCAAGACCAACGAAGACAAGACCGAAACCGTCGAGGAACGCGTGCTCAACTCCCGCAAGGCGATCTGGCTGCGCAAACCCGAGGAGGTAACCGACGAGGAACACAAAAGTTTCTTTTCGCACCTCTCCAACTGGGGCGGGTCGGAGTATTTGAAGGCGATCCACATCGCCGCCGAAGGCGCCAGCGAATTCAAGGCGCTGCTGTACATTCCCGCCACCGCGCCGTTCAATCTGCTGATGCCGGACATTCAGAAAAAGGGGTTGCAGCTCTATGTCCGCCGCGTCTTCATCACCGACGAATGCAAAGAGCTGATTCCCGATTATCTGCGGTTCATCCGCGGGGTGGTCGACTCCAGCGACCTGCCGCTCAACGTCTCCCGGGAAATCCTTCAGGAAAACCCGCAGCTGCTGAAAATTCAGAAGGCCATCGTCGGACGAGTACTCGGTGAATTGCGCAAAATGCAGGAAAACGAACCGGAGAAATACGCAAAGTTCTTCCGGGAATTCGGCCGCATCCTCAAGGAAGGCATCCACACCGACCGCGCCAATCAGGAAAAACTCAAGGCGCTGGCCATGTACGAAACCATGAACAACAAGCCCGGAGAACTCATTTCGCTTGACCAGTACGTGCAGGCGATGCCGCCGGAACAGACCGAAATCTACTACATCACCGGCGAAAAGCGCGAATCCGTCGCCTCCTCCCCCGTGCTGGAATACTATCGGAGCAAAGGTTACGACGTGCTGTTCATGACCGATCCGATCGATGACTGGATCATGCAGTCCATGTTCCAGTACGCCAAGAAGAACTTCAAGGCCGTCGCCAAGGGCGATTTCGAACTCACCGGCAAGGACAAGGAGGATCTGGACCGGAAAATCGCCGA
This sequence comes from uncultured Lentisphaeria bacterium, assembly GCA_949298665.1. Taxonomy (GTDB): domain Bacteria; phylum Verrucomicrobiota; class Lentisphaeria; order Victivallales; family Victivallaceae; genus CALXOD01. The sequence continues at coordinate 2,128 of CASFXO010000251.1, read as the reverse complement.
GGCCGACCGGAAATACGCCGACCTGCTGGAAGCGCTGCGCAAGGCCCTCGGCGAGGAAGTGGCCACGATCCGCTTCTCCGGCCGCCTCACCGACAGCCCCTGCTGCCTGGTGACGGAAGGCCATGCGCTCAGCCCCCATCTGGAACGGCTGTTCAAGGCCATGAACCAGGACGTCCCGGTCACCAGGCGCATCCTCGAACTCAATCCGGATCATCCGCTCATCGCCGCACTGGAAAACAAACGACAGACCGGCGACGGGGCGATCGAGGAATATGCCCGGACGCTTTACGATCAGGCGCTGCTTTCCGAAGGCAGTCCGATTCCGGATCCCGCCGCTTTCGCCCGCCGCCTCACGGAACTGATGCTGCGGAGCGTCCGCTGAAGTTCGAATAACCGACACCTGACCGCTTCCCGCGCCGACCGTGGTGCGGGAAGCGGTTCTTTTTTCCGGCAAGAGGCAAAAACGTTCTATTCAGCAGACGTCCCAGGCGAAAACCCGTTCCGCCCGGCCGCTGCCGGTTTCCAGAATGGTCAGGCGCAGCGCCACGGCAGTCACGTCAAACGCGATCTTCCGCAGCCGCTGTTCGTTGTCGAATGTGCCCAGTTCCCGCCGGTTTCCGGCGGCGTCCTCGTACTCCAGCCGGAACCGGCGCACCAGCGTTTTCGGCAGCGCCACGCGCGGCGTATTCAGAAACCGCACGGCGACGATGTTCTTCTCCGGCCGGTTGAGATCGCTGTCGAACACCAGACGGCAGCCGGAAAGACGCCGCGGCGTTTCCCAGCGGTACTCCGCCGTCGCGCCGGGAGCGGCCGGCCACGACTCGTCCACCCCGTCGATCGCCCGGTTCAAACCGCCCCGCAACCCGCTCGGATCCCCGCAATCCGCACTCAACGCGGCATCCCGGGTCAATGCCGACGGCGTGTAGCGCAATCCGGGCAGGAAACAGTCGTCGCGCATCAGCAGCTGCTGCAGCTCTTCGATATACTTTTGCCCCACGGCGCGCGGCGAACACCGATGCCGCACGGCCAGTGCCGCCGCCGTCCCCACCGCCTGCCCCAGCAGGGCGCAGGTCGCCATCACCCGGCTGGAACTCATCGCCGTATGGGTGACGCTGATGTTGCGCCCGGCGAAGAAGAGATTTTCGATGTTGACCGAATAAACGCAGCGGTACGGAATGCCGAACGGAGACGGCGCCGGATGAAAAATCGTCGGCTCCACCTCCGGTGTCCGGAACCCGCCGGGACAATGATCGTCCATCGGCCAGCCGCCGTAGGCGATGACGTCCGGGAACCGCCCCCCCGCGCGCACGTCGTTCTGATTGAGCAGGTAATCCCCGACACACCGGCTGCTTTCCCGCTTGCCCGGCAGGAAACCGACCCATTCCAGCGCCCAGTTGCGGTATTTTCCGGCGTTGTCCGGATGGTTTTTCAGATAATCCCAGGCACCGAAGGCGACCGCGAGCAGTTCTTCCCGCAGTTTTTCGGTATCGTGCAGCGCGTCGCCGTCCCCGCCGAATTCGATCCACCAGAAGTTCTGGAGCGGCTCCAGCTGCGGCGACCGGAACCGAAACGCCGAGTCATCCGCAAATTTCCGGGCCCAGGGCGGAGGCGCATAATCCTGCGGTTCATCGGTTTCGCGCACCTGCAACAGACAACTCATCCCCATGGTGCAGCGGTCGGCCACCGGCGGCGCGATCGATTCACCGAACTCCTCCCGGCTTTCCCGCCCGTAACGCATCTCCGCTCCGGCCAGCGTCGCCAGGATGCTGTCGCCGGAACAGTCGCTGAACAGCGGCGCAGTGATTTCGTACCACGTCTGCGACGGCGACGAGTAGCAGCGGATGCCGCGAATCCGGTTTCCCCGGGTATCGGCCTCCAGACAGACGGTGTCCAGCAGCGTCGTCAGATTCGGCTCCCGCTTGAGAAAACCGTACAGCACGCTGTCCCAGATGGAAAAATTTCGATCCGGATTGCGGGCCAGATTCTCCAGCAGGATCTCTTCGATCAGACCGGTTTCGCGCCGGTTTTCCCCGTGGGCGCCGGAAACCCACATGCGCACTTCGCTGGAGGCGTTGCCTCCCGGCACGGAACGGTCATGCACCAGAATCGTCCGAACGCCTTCCCGGGC
>CASFXO010000250.1 GCA_949298665.1 uncultured Lentisphaeria bacterium | reverse complement strand
CCGATCCGATGCTGCATTAGCCGTCTCCACACAAAGCATCGAACCATATTCCCCGTCCCCGAAATCCGCCATCCGACAGGCTTTGTCCCGCCAGGGATTCCACACCACCGCCGAGGCGCTTCCCGAACGCTCCAGCAGAATCGTCCGTCCCCAACCCGAATCGATGATTTCAATCGGTCCCGATGTGCCGGTGTAAATCCGGTCCGTCTCCGCCGCTACCTGAATCGGCACGGATTCCGTTTCCTCCATACCGGTCAGGGCATTCAGGAACCGCTTGCCCTCCAGACCGCTTACCGCCACATCGCCGATGTCGGAAACGGCAAAATAACTGTGCAGGGCGCAACTGATCTCATGCGGCCGCGTATCCCGGTTGGTCATTACCAGTTCCAGCGTCAGACTATGCCCCACCGTCACCGTATAAGACAAGGAAAAAGGCAAAGGCGACAGCGGTTCCGGCACCTTTTCCGGATCCAGACGGAATTCCAGCCGGTCTTCGCCGGAAGCCAGACGCCGGACCGCGACCAGATCCCATTCGCAAAGCCGCGCATACCCGTGCGCCGGAAACGGCGCGCCCGCCGGATGCGCCCCGAACCAGGGCCAGCAGAGCGGCACCCCGCCCCGGATGGCCTTGCCGGCTTCAAACCGGCTCTCCGCACTCATCCAAAGAATCGGGCGCCCTCCGCGTACCGCATACCGCATCACATGCGCTCCATGCAATGTCATGGTACTTTCGCCGAGGTCATTGCACACCTCCACATAAATCAGATCTCCCGCTCCGGAACGAATATGAACGGTATCCGATTCGAACCGGGCCCGCAAATCGGCCATGTCCTGCATCATCCTCTCTCCTGTTCCTCTTCTCCGGCATCCTGCAACGGCCGGAGCCGTCGCGCCAGTACCGCCGCCGCCGCGCCTTCATCCCCTCCCCGGTTTTCCAGATACAGCGCTCCGCCGCGGTGGCCGAGCCGGCGGCACCCCCATAACTTCAACGCCAGCCGTTCTCCGAAATCCCAGTGTGCCAGTTCCGCACGCGCCCCGCGATCCAGATGGGACGCCGCCATGCACACGCCCGGCGCCGGGGCTTCCAGCACCAGCGACATCTCCGCGCCCCGGATCAGATCCCGCAACCGCCGACGCACGGAAGGCGCCGTCAGACAGAATGTCCCGTCCGCCGCCGCCCCCTGCCGCAATCCGCCGGAAGGCACGCCCCAGTCCGCCGGCGCCAGCCGAACCGCACCCGGTGCCGCGGCGGTATCCGCCGCCGGTCCGGAAGAACACCAGGCCATATAGTATTCCCAGCGCCATGGCCGGGACGGCACTTCGGCATCAGACGCGAAATCAAGCACCCGGCGCTCCAGAACGATTTCCCGGTGCGCCACGGATGCCGAAAATGAAGCGGCGCACTGCGGCAACGTCTCCGCAATCCGATGCCGCCAGAGGTCGTCGCCGCATCCGATCTCCAGCATGGCACCGGATTCGTCCTCCGCCAGACAGCGCAGCGGCGGCGCGGTGAAATTCAGATTCCGCGTCCCGTCCCCGGCTTCATGCCATTCAAAATCTTTCCCGTCCATGCTGACGCCGAAACGGCGCCACTGCCCCCGCAGCCGCACCGGATCCAGCACGCACTGCCGAAGCCGACCTCCGTTGCCCGCCCGGACATCCACCGTCACCTGCGCAAAACCGTCCGCAACAGTGATCCGGCGGCGAATTTGAAACTCACAGCCGAACGGAATGGTCCGTTCCTGTTCCACGCCGACCGAAAGTCCGTCTTCGGCGCAATGGCGACGATTTTTCGCCACCAGTGCCTGTCGCTCCGGAAAGCCGTCGCAGGAAACGCCATGTACCTCCAGCCGCATCCCGGCGCTCTCCAGGTCCAGCACCGGCGCAGCGGCATCCGGCACCCGGATGTTGAAATCGGGCCCCCCGATCCGGATTGCTTCCGTGCTCATGCGATGACTTCAAAAATTTCCGTCAACGGTTTCTTCGTCAACGCCGCCGCCGGTGTGGCCGGATATCCCAGCGGCGTCAGCGCATATACGCTCCACGGCGCGGCAATGCCGAACGCGGCATCCACCTTTTTCCGATCATAGGCGCACACCCAGCAGCTGCCCAGTCCTTCGGCCGCCGCCGCCAGTACCAGATG
>CASFXO010000249.1 GCA_949298665.1 uncultured Lentisphaeria bacterium | reverse complement strand
GGAGGTGAAACCGCTGCGCGGCGGCGGGCGGGCGATCGTCTGGACGATGATTCCGTTGCGTTCCGGGACGGTGGAGCTGAAGACGGAGCTGGCGTATTTCAATACGGAGAGCGGCAAGTATGACGTGGCGTCTTTTGCCCGTCCCCTGACGGTGCTGCCGTCGGATCGGCCTCTGGACTCGGTGGTGTCGGCGCGGACGGATGAGAAGGCCGCCGAAACCGCCGCGCCGTCGACACCGGAATTGCCGCAACAGTCCGGATTGCTTTATGTCAAGAAGTTTGATGAAGGCGGCAGCGGGCGGCTCCTGAGCGGGAGCTTCTGGGGATGGCTGTTGCTGTTGCTGATCGGCGGGCCGGTGTTCTGGGGGGTGGTGGAAGGGATCGGTCGGCATCGCCGCCGGGTTTGCGGAGACGAACAGCACCGTCGCCGTTCCGCCGCCCGGCGCGTGCGCAAAGCGGTTCTGAAACAGCTCGGCAAGGCGCGGACTCCGGCAGAACTGAGCGATGCGGTGCATTCCGCCGTGGTGCCGATGCTGAATGACTATTTCGGTTTCCCGCCGGGATTGACGGCGGTGGAGCTGGCGGAACGGGTGGAGGATGCCGAACTGGCGGAAGTGCTGCGTCGTCTGGCCGACGGGGCTTACGCGCCGGGCGCGGAAACTTCCGGAGAACTCTGTCGGGACCGGCTGATGAAGGCATTGAAGCGCGTCATGTGGCTGCTGATCATGTCGGGTGGAGTGTGGTTCTGCGTTCCGGCGTCGGCGGCCGATGCGTCGGCGGCCGATCCGGCGCAGGCGTTCCGACGCGGAACGGAGGCGTATGATGCCGGAAATTTCGAACAGGCCGCGAAGGAATACCGGAGTGCCTGGGATCCGGAACATCCGAATCCGGCGTTGCTGTACAACCTCGGGTGTGTCGCCTTCATGCAGCAGGATTATCCACTGGCGACGCTGCTTTTCGAAACGGCCCGGCGACTGGATCCGACGGATTCCGCCGCATTGGAAAATTTGAACCTGAGCCGCCGCAAACTGGGATTGCCGGAAGTTGGCCGGGTCACATCTCCTGTGGAATTGTTGACTTATTCGCGCGACCAGCTCCGGCCGGAATGGTGGCTGCTGCTGGGGGCGGGGGCATGGTTTGCGCTGTTTGTCGTGCTGGCGTTCCGGCGGACGTTCGGCGTGTATGCCACCCGGATCGCGGGCGGGGCACTGCTCGGATTGATGCTGTTGTGCGCGGTCGCGTTCATTTCGCAGTGGCACGGTCCTTATCATGAAAGTCGAGCGGTGGTGATGCAGGGGGGAGCGCCGCTGCGTTCGCTGCCCACGGCGTCCGGACGCCTGGAGGGGACGGTTCCAGCCGGGCACGAGGTGCAGGTACTGGAAGAACGCAAGGATTACACGTTGATCCGTTACGGCAAACAGGAAGGCTGGGCGCCCTCGACGGCGGTCCGCCGCATTCTGGATTAACGGGGAAATCCGGTTCGAAGGAAGTGCGGATGCGGGAAAACGGCTTATCGTTTTCCCGCTTTTTTCAATGCGGCCGAGAGATCATTGGCGCCGTCGTCGGAAGAGGGCGGCGGCGCGGCGGCCGGCGTGGACTGCCTGGGTGGCGTTTTGAGGGGGCCGGATTCGGGGCGGTCGGGCACCGGCGCTGTTGCTGCGTCGGTTTTCGATGGCGCGGAAGCGGCCGGGGCGGCTTTACGGAGCATACGGTGGAGCGGGAGCTGGAGCCGGAGCCGGTCAATCCAGAGAAAACGTCGTTCCGCCACCTCCAGCAGCAGCGTGCCGATGGCGAGAAACGTCAGGAGCGGCGCCAGCGGGAAATCCTGCGTTCTGCGCGGCAGGGATTCCCATAATCCATCCGCGACCAGCCGTTCCCGTCCGCCGGTGGCGGCGGCGAGGTCAAAGAACGCTTCCGCGCGGACTTCCGTGGCGGCGGGGCGGAACTCCGGCGAATTCGGCAGCGCCGCCGGAGCCAGCGGGAGCGGACGGCGTCCGGGAAGATTCACGGTGGAGAGTGAGACGCCGGTGCGCTGGAGCGGCAATTCCAGCACCAGACGGTCCGGGGAGTGATATTCCATCGCGTCCTCCCGGCGCTCCGCCGGACCGTTTTCGGGCAGCAGGACGGTGGTGATCCGGGGCGGGGTGTCGAAAGGGTCCCGCTCCCGTTCCGGATCGAGAAAGAGTTCGATCCGATGCGCGCCGCCGGAAAGAGTCTGCGTGATCAGAAAATCCTCGCCGGTCTGTTCCGGCGTGGCCATCCACGCGGCCAGCGCTCCGAGAAGATCTCCGGCGGCGGGATCCTGGGCGAATTTTCCGGTATATTCGCCGTCCACTTCCGCAGTGAGGACGCTGACCCGGCCGAGTCCGGCCTGGCCGACGGCGGCCACCGGGGCGCGGAATTCATCCTCGCTGACCAGAATGACGTCGGCTCCCTCGCGGGCGAAACAGACGTTGTATCCACCGAATTCGGTGCCGTCGCCGAAGGTTTCCGCTGACGGCAGAAGCAGGGCGGCGGGGGTGTAACGCATCCGGGTGGGCTGGTCGACGAAGGTGCTCCGGGCCATCACGAACGTGTCTTCCGTGAAAATGCGCGGCAGTTCATCCGGGCGGTCGGAGAAATAGCAGATGCCGTTTCCCAGCCGGGCGACTTCCTGTAGAAAGGCGGCGTCGCAGTCGCTTGCTTTGCCGAGTGCGACTACACTGACGGTGATGCCCGCCGCGGAGGTTCGCTGCAGCAGCGAACGGAATTCGCCGGGTTCCTCCGCATCCTGCGCGTCGGCGAAAAGAATCAGGTGGCGCTTGTCCGCGTTGGAATGGAGCAGTTCCGCAGTCGCCCGGTGGAGCGCGGTATAAGTGAAAATGCCGCCGCCCATGGATTCGATGGCCAGAATCCGCTGTTCCGTCTGGCTGGGATTGCCCACCTTGCCCCACGGGACGACGACGTGCGCGCTGCTGTCGACCGCGATCAGCCCGAATTCGTCCGAGGGGGCCAGGAGGCGCAGCACTTCTACGGCGGCGAGATTGGCCATGGACATTTTGGTGATGCCGCCGACGTCGGCGCTCATACTGCCGGACCGGTCCAGGGCAATCATGACGGCGCTGCGGGTTTTACGCAGCTCGCGGCGCTGTTCCAGCGCGACCGGCAGCAAGTCGGCAATCGGAGTCCGGTAGTAGCCGCCGACGGCGAAGGACCGGCGGCCACCGGTCATCATCAGGCCGAGGGAGCCGTTTTTCACCAGTTCGGCGATGCGGGAGAGTCCGTCCGGACCGATGCGGGAGGCGGGAACGTTTTCAAGAATGATGCCGGAATATCCGGAGAGACGTTCCGCCGTGACTTCCCCGGGGGAGGGGGCGCGGGCGATCACCGGCAATCCCGAGGCGCACAGCAGACGTTCGAAATGGCCGGTCGTCGAATCCGTCAGGAGCAGGAGCGGTTTGCGTCCGGCGATTTCGATCAGGCGGCGGGCGCGGTTGTTTTCGGGAAAATCGTCCCGGTTTTCGAATTGCAGTTCGAACGTGTATTCGACCACGCCGGGGACGGCGGCACGATCGCGCCAGGAGAAGACGTTGATCCCCGGCCGGAGCGACAGCGGCACGTCCCGGCCGTCGGAGCCGGAGCGGTGGATGCGGCAGATCGCCCGGCGGACGTCCGGGGAGTAAACGCGCAATTGCAGCGGATAATATTCCCCCGGAGCGGCGCGGAAGGGCGCTTGAAGGTCGAGAATGCCGGGATCGTCGCCGGTGTCGGTTTCCGGTTTGCGCCAGTCGACCGGGATGCCGCGGGCGGCGGCGGCGGCGAGGAGCGGCGCGGGATTTTCGAGATTCCAGCGGCCGTCGGTCAGCAGCATGATCCGGGCGGGGGTATTTTCCGGCAACAGCTGGAGGGCGGTCCGGAGTGCCGCGGCGGGGTTGGTGGTGTCGGCATCGATGCCCGAGCCCTGTGCGGGATCACCGCCGGGGGAGTCGGGATGCCGGGTGACGACCGCGTTTCTGCCGAAACGGATGACCGCC
>CASFXO010000248.1 GCA_949298665.1 uncultured Lentisphaeria bacterium | reverse complement strand
CTTTTGCGCGAAGCGGACAGAATGGCGGCCTCCAGGGCCTTGATCAAAAGCTCCCGACTGATGCCGCGCTCCTGCTCGATGTACTCCAGAATCGTCAACAATTCGCTGTTCATGTCTTCCCCTTTCAACCGGGCGGCGCCGGTCCTCTGTTTCCGCTCGACTCATGCGAACGGCCGGCCGTAAAATAAAAAAAGCGGGTAAAGGCACACCCACTTCCCCACTTCGGCCGCTCCATCTGTTTTGTTTTGTTTACATCATCGTCTATCCTTTACCGGTAATATAGTACGGCATGGCGAAAGTATCAAGCAAAAAAATCTCCTTTTTTTCCGATCCGCCGTCCGTCTCTGCTCAACCGGCTCATTTTCGGCTTTTTATGACAAAAAACGGGGAAAAAACTTGATTTTTTCTTTTTCCGGGGTATATGTAATGGTTCATACAGGCGCCATGCGTCTGCCGGATGGGAAATACGATCAGGTTCAGCATCATTATTACAGACATATTCAACGCAATTTTGAGGAAAAAATCATGGCTCATTCCAAGTCCGCTCTGAAACGGCTGCGCACCAGCAAACTTGCCAACCTCCGCAACCGCGCCCGCAACAGCGAGCTCAAAACGCTGGAAAAACGCTTCCGCGCCGCCGTCGCCGCCGGAGAAACCGAAAATGCCGCCACCCTGCTCAAGGAATGCTGCAGCCGCGTCGACAAGGCGGTCAAGGCCGGCGCCATCCATGCCAACAAGGCGGCCAACAAGAAATCCCAGTTCGACAAGCTGGCCAATACGCTCAACAAATAATCGGTCGGGCGCAGACGGACGGCGTCCGCTTCTCTGGAGGTGGACGCCGTTTTTGTGTCTGTACGCATTCGCTCCGGTTTGTTTCCTTGCCGAGGGAACCCGTTCATGGATATCGCGCAGGTTGTTCTCGATGTAGCACTGGACAAACTCTTCGATTACCGGATCCCTCCGGAACTGGTTCCGGCCATCCGGACCGGTGTGCGCGTGACCGTTCCTTTCGGACGGACCGTACGGGAAGGTTACGTGCTGGCACTGGCCGACCACAGCGATTATCCCGAAGTGAGACCACTGCTCGGCGTCGCCGACGGTGCGGCCCATCTGCCGGAAAAACTGGTGGAACTCGGCAACTGGATGGCCGATTATTACTGCTGTTCCCGGGAACAGGCCATCCGTACCCTGCTCCCCGCTCCGGTCCGCCAGGGAAAAATCCGGGAAAAGTTCCGCCTTTACGCCGCACTCCCGGATCGCGATGCCGCCGCCGCTTTCGTCGCTGCCCACGCCGGTAAGAAAAACGCCGCCGCCCGCAGCGCCCTGCTGGAAACGCTGCTCGCCGACGCCGACGGCACGCTGCCGCTGGACGAACTTCTGGAAAGCTGCACCGCCTCCCGGGCCAGCGTCCGCACCCTCGAAAAAAACGGCCTGATCCGACTGGAAAAACATTCCGTCCGCCGCGATCCCTTCGCCGGGCGGGAGGTCATCCCCGCGCAACCCCTGCGGCCCTCCCCGGAACAGGCCGCCGCGCTGGACCGGATCAACCGGATGCTGCTGGGAGAGGACCGGCGGCACGTCCTGCTGCTGCACGGCGTCACCAACAGCGGCAAGACCGAAGTATATCTGCAGGCCATCGCCCGGACGCTGGAACTGGGTCGCTCGGCCATCGTGCTGGTCCCGGAAATCTCCCTGACCCCGCAGACCGTCCGCCGGTTCCGCGCCCGTTTCGGCGACCGGTTGAGCATTCTGCACAGCCGCCTCTCCGACGGCGAACGGTTCGATGAATGGCACCGGATCAGCCGCCACGAAACCGCCATTGCGGTCGGCGCCCGTTCCGCGCTGTTCGCCCCGTTCCGAAACCTCGGTTTGATCGTCGTCGACGAGGAACACGAAAGCAGCTACAAACAGTCGGAGGCGCCCCGCTATTCCGCCCGGGACGTCGCCGTCATGCGCGGCAGACTGGAAAACGCCGTCGTGATTCTCGGCTCCGCCACCCCCTCCGCCGAAAGCCGCCGCAACGCCGAAACCGGCAAATACGCGCTCGCGACCTTGTCCCGTCAGGTTTCCGAACAACTCGCCCCCCATGTTCGAATCATAGACCTGCGGCTGGGCGGCCCTCCCGAAAAGGGGAAATCCAATTTCTTCTCCCCGCTGCTGATCGAAGCGGTCCGGGAACGGCTCGAACGGGGGGAACAATCCATTCTGTTCCTGAACCGGCGCGGTTACGCCCGGATGCTGCTCTGCGAACAATGCGGCTACGAGGCCACCTGCCCGAACTGCTCCGTCGGCTTCACCTACTCCCGACAGCGCCGGACGCTCAGCTGCCATCTCTGCGGCCTGGTCGTACCCGCGCCGGAAAATTGTCCGGACTGCGGCTCTCCGGAAATCCGTTACAGCGGCGTCGGCACGGAGAAAATCGAAGCGGCGGCCGCCGCGGTTTTCCAGCACGCCCGCATCGCCCGCATGGACTCCGACTCCATGCGCGGCGCCGACGATTACGAGACGGTTCTGGAAAAATTCCGCCGCGCCGAAATCGACATCCTGATCGGCACCCAGATGATCGCCAAGGGCCTGCATTTTCCCAACGTCACGCTGGTCGGCATCATCAACGCCGACAGCGGGCTGATGCTGCCGGACTTCCGCGCCCCCGAACGCACGTTTCAGTTGATCACCCAGGTGGCCGGGCGGGCCGGCCGCGGCGACGTGCGCGGCGAAGTCATCATTCAAAGCTACAATCCCGACAACGAAACCATCCGGTTCGCCGCCGAACAGGATTTCGAAGGTTTCAGCCGCTACGATCTGGAAGCGAGGGAAATGCTGGCGTACCCCCCCTTCACCCATCTGATCGCCCTGCACTTCCGCGGGGAGGACGAAAGCCGCGTGGCGAATTTCGCCGCCGAATTCACCGAGGCGCTGCGGCCCTATTGCGGCGACGCCGTCAAAATCTCCGGCCCCCTGCCCGCTCCGATCGAACGCATCAAGGGCAAGTTCCGCTACATGACCCTGCTGCGCGGCGCCGCCCTCGGACGGGTCCGGCCGCAGCTGCGCCACATGGTTCTGCACGGAAAGACTCCGCCCGGCGTGGAGGTCTACGCCGACGTCGATGCCCAGTCCCTGCTGTGAACCGGCATTGACAGAAGAGGGCAATGGATGTATTATTATTAAGGCAAAAAACCATTGGAACACCAATTCCGGGAAACATCATGAAACGGATTCTGATTACGGGAGGCGGCGGCTTTCTGGGCACGCATCTCTGCGAAAGACTGCTGGCACAGGGCAACGAAGTCATCTGCGTGGACAACTTCTACACCGGCGCCAGACGCAACATCTATCATCTGCTGGACAATCCCCGCTTTGAGCTGATCCGGCATGACATCACCTTCCCCCTGTACGTCGAATGCGACGAAATCTACAATCTGGCCTGTCCGGCGTCCCCCATCCATTACCAGCGGGACCCGGTGCAGACCGTCAAAACCTGCGTCCACGGCGCCATCAACATGCTGGGTCTGGCCAAACGCCTGAATGCGAAAATTCTGCAGGCCTCCACCAGTGAGGTTTACGGCGATCCGTCCGTCCACCCGCAGGTGGAATCCTACTGGGGCAACGTCAATCCGATCGGCGTGCGGTCCTGTTACGACGAGGGCAAGCGCTGCGCCGAAACGTTGTTCAGCAGCTATCACATGCAATGCGCGCTGCGGATCAAGATCGTCCGCATCTTCAACACCTACGGCCCCTGCATGCATCCGCACGACGGCCGGGTGGTCAGCAATTTCATTCTGCAGGCACTGCGGAATCAGGACATCACCCTTTACGGCGACGGCAGCCAGACGCGCAGCTTCTGCTACCGCGACGACCTCATCGAGGCGATGATCCGGATGATGGGAACCGGCGACGAGATAACCGGCCCGGTCAACATCGGCAATCCGGGGGAATTCACGATCCTGCAGCTGGCGGAGACGATTCTGGAATTGACCGGCTCCCGTTCGAAACTGATCCGCATGCCGCTGCCGTCGGATGATCCGAAACAGCGGCAGCCGGACATTTCACAGGCGCGGCGGCTGCTGGGCTGGGAGCCGACCACGCCGCTGCGGGAAGGCTTGAGGAAAACCATCGAATATTTCGACCGTCTGCTTCGGGAAGACCCGGATTTCTGCACGCAGAACGGTACATTTTAATCGGACCAGGAAGGAATTTTTCCGCGGAATGAAACGGATTCTCTGTATCGGCGCCGGCTACGTCGGCGGCCCGACCATGGCGGTCATCGCCGATCAATGCCCGGACCTCACGGTCACGGTCGTGGACATCAACGCGCAACGCATCGCCGCCTGGAATTCGGACCGGCTCCCGATTTACGAACCCGGTCTGGAGGCGGTGGTCCGGCGCTGCCGGGGGCGGAACCTCTTTTACTCGACGGACATTCCGGGAGCGATCAAGGCGGCGGACATCATTTTCGTCAGCGTCAACACCCCGACCAAAACCTTCGGCGCGGGCGCGGGCAAGGCGGCGGACCTGCAATATCTGGAGAAAACCGCCCGCAGCATCCTCGAACACGCCGATTCCGACAAGATCGTCGTGGAGAAAAGCACCCTGCCGGTCCGCACCGCGCAGGCGCTCAGCCGGGTGCTCCACTCCAACACCCGCGGGTTGAAATTCCGGATCGTCTCCAATCCGGAATTCCTGGCGGAAGGCACCGCCATCGAAGACCTTCTGCATCCGGACCGGGTGCTGATCGGCGGCCTGGAGGAATCCGCCATCGAGGAGGTGGCGCAGATTTACGCCCACTGGGTGCCGCGCGAACGGATCATCACCACCAATCTGTGGTCGAGCGAACTGACCAAGCTGGTCTCCAACGCGCTGCTGGCGCAACGGGTCTCCTCGGTCAACAGCATCTCCGCGCTCTGCGAAAAAACCGGAGCGAACATCGACGAGGTCACCCGCGCCGCCGGCCGCGACAGCCGCATCGGCCCGAAATTTCTCAAGGCCGGCATCGGGTTCGGCGGGTCCTGCTTCAAGAAGGACATTCTCAATCTGGTTTACCTCTGCGAACACTACGGATTGCCGGAGGTGGCAGCCTACTGGGAACAGGTGGTCCGGATGAATGATTTTCAGGCCCGGCGGTTTGTGGGAACGATGCTTTCGGCCATGTTCAACACGGTGGCCGACAAGAAGATCGCGATTCTGGGATTCGCCTTCAAGGCGGACACCGGCGACACCCGCGAGTCTCCGGCGATCACGGTCTGCCGCCAGCTGCTCGAAGAACGGGCGCGCATCCGCATTCACGACCCGCAGGCGCTGGACAACGCCCGGGTCGATCTGCGGGACGCGGCGGGAGACATCACCTATTGCGAGGACCCCTATGAAGCGGTCGCGGGCGCCCACGCGGTGGTGATCATGACCGACTGGAAATGCTTCCGGGAACTGGATTATGAACGGATTTTCGAGCGGATGGAGAAACCCGCGTTTCTTTTCGACGGCCGGAATCTGCTGGATCCGGAGGCGCTCTTCCGGATCGGCTTCCACGTCTATCCCATCGGTCAGAAACCCCTTACGCACTTTTGAATGAAATCATGAACGTCATCCCCTGCGACATTCCGGGTCTGCTGCTGCTGGAACCGCGCGTTTTCGAAGATGCGCGCGGATATTTTTTCGAATCCTGGAACCGGGCCCGTTTCCGGGAGGCGGGCATCGACTGCGATTTTGTCCAGGACAACGAATCCAGATCCGTCTTCGGCGTCCTGCGCGGCCTGCATTATCAGGCCGCGCCCTACACCCAGGCGAAACTCGTCCGGGTGCTTTCCGGACGGGTGTGGGACGTGGCGGTGGACATCCGCCGGGGGTCGCCCACCTTCGGTCGCCACTTCGGCGTCGAACTCTCCGCGGAAAACCGGCGGCAGCTGTTCATCCCGCGCGGGTTCGCCCACGGCTTCGCCATCCTGAGCCGGGAGGCCGTCTTCGCCTACAAGTGCGACAACCCGTATATGCCGAGTCACGAACGCGGCATCGCCTTCGACGACCCCGATCTCGCCATCGACTGGCAGGTGCGCCCGGAAGCGTGGATCCTGTCGGACAAGGACCGCCGCAATCCGCCGTTTCGCCGGGCCGAATACCTGGAGGCGGAATCATGAAGGTCCTGATCACCGGCGGCAAAGGCATGCTGGGCCGCACGCTCCGACAACAGTGGCGGGACGATGAACTGATCATCGCGGACCTGCCCGAATGCGACATCACCGACGCGGCCGCCTGCGACCGTTTGCTGGCGCGAACGGCCCCGGACGCGGTGGTGCATTGCGCGGCCATGACCGCCGTCGACCGGTGCGAAAGCGAAATCGAGGCCGCTTTCCGCATCAACGCCGTCGGCTCGGGCAACGTGGCGGCGGCCTGTTTCCGGCACGGCATCCGGCTGATTGCCATATCCACGGATTATGTATTCAACGGTACCCTGGCGCGTCCGTATTCCGAATTCGACCCCGCCGACGGCGGCAACACCGTTTACGGGCGGAGCAAATTCGCCGGCGAAGAGGCGATCCGCCGCCACTGTCCCAATCACCTGATCGCGCGGATCGCCTGGCTGTACGGCGCGGGCGGACCGAGCTTCGTGCACACCATGATGAAACTGGCCCGGGAAGCGCATCCGGTCATCCGGGTGGTGAACGACCAGCACGGCAATCCCACCTCGGCGGCGGCGGTGGCCTTGCGGCTGCGCGACCTGCTGGCGCGCCCGGAACTGACGGGCACCTTTCACCTGAGCTGCGAAGGAGAAACCACCTGGTTCGGGTTCGCCCGGGAGATATTCGCCCTGGCCGGACTGCCGGTTACCCCGGTCCCCTGCTCCAGCGCCGAATTCCCGCGCCCGGCCCCGCGCCCGGCCAATTCCCGGCTGGAAAAGCAGATGCTCCGGCTGCACCGGCTGCCGCCGATGCCGCACTGGCGGGACGCGCTGCGCGAATTCCTCCACGAGGAGTTCGGCGTCGGACTCAACCGGTCGGATTCTCATTGAGCCGCCGGATCGCCGCCGCCGATGCCGCATCCAGACCGGCGGCGACGAGCATGGCTTCCAGCAGGGCGGATTTTCCGGCGCAATAGGCGTCGACGTTTTCCGGGTAAAGCGCGGCCAGACGGCGCTTCTCCTCTCCGTAACGCGCCGCATCCGCCGGATGGCGGCGAAGATATTCCCGCAGCAGCAGGTGATTGCGCAGATGCACCCCTCCCGGCGCACAGACATAGAAATTGTGCCGAAAGTCCAATTGCAGACTTTCGGTGAACATCTCCCGCCC
>CASFXO010000247.1 GCA_949298665.1 uncultured Lentisphaeria bacterium | reverse complement strand
TGCGGAGTGCTTTCAGGTCGTCCGGCGCGGACCGTTGTAGCGTATGCAGGATGCTTTCGCCGTATTCCCGCCAGCATTCCAGAAACGTCGTCGCACGCAGCCGGAAGACCGTCCGGAAATAACGACTCGTCTCGTCATGCGAAAAGACGTGCACGCGCTTTTTCCCGTGTTTCCGGAAATAGTCCGCCGCCAGTTCCGCCGCCCGGAAGGGGTCGAGATCCACCGTGCTGACCTTGCCGCCGTAGGTGCAATGCATATTGGCTCCCACCACTGGAATTCCTTCCGGCACATCGTCCAGGAGACAATCGTAGCAGCCGACCAGAATGAGCCCGTCGCAGCCGGCACTGCTTTGCCGTAACTTCTGGACGTTGCAAGTCTCGTAGGGGATGAAGTTCAACAGCAGCTGGGTGTGCTGTTGCTCCGCCCGTTTCTGGATGCCGCGGATGATCCGCCCGCAGTAGGTGCCGCCGTCGGAATCGGTGGAACGGGTGGTGACGACCGCGATGCGCCGCTGGTTGCCGCCGTCGCCGCTTTCCCGTCGCAGCCGGACGAACGTCCCCTGGCCGTGGCGCAGCTCCAGCAGACCGGATTCGCACAGTTTGAGCAGGCTCCTCCGGGCCGAACTTTCACTCAGACCGAAGGTATCGGCCCACTCCTTCAGGGGCGGCAGCTGCATACCGGGACGGAAGGCGCCGGAAGCGATCTGCGCTTCCACATACCGGGAGAGTTTTTCTGACTGAAGATGATTATGACGCATCTGTCATTCAAAGTCTTTCTGTATTTTGAAACTCTATGGTAATTATAGCAAAAATTCTCCGGTATGTCAAGCCGATTTTCAAAAGAATCGCAAGAAAGAGAATGGCCGGGAAAAAGTAACGGGGAAAAAGGTGTGCCCGACCCGTTTCCGCGGTCGCGGAGCGTGTTTCCGCCGCGGTGGGAGCGGCAAAAAAAAACCGCTCTCCGTATCCCGGGAGAACGGGGCGGGGGGCGAAGGGGGCCGGATCAGATGCCGTCGCGTTCCGCGGCCCAGCGGCGCAGTGATTTTTCCGTTTCGGGATAATCCATGGCCAGCATGGTTTCCGCGAATTTCCGGAAGTATCCTTCCAGCGCGGTTTTGAAAACCGCGAGCGATTCCATGCGTTCGATGAAGCGTTCGTCCGGAGACATCGCCTCGCCGTCCGGCAGTTTCAGGGAACCGAAGGAGAAATGGTCGGCATCGAAAGTGCCGCTCCAGACTTCTTCGCCGCGGGTCAGGGAGAATTTCGCTTTTTTCAGCTTTTTGCCGACGGCCAGCGCGGCTTTCGCCTCGGCGCTGCGCTGGGGGCTGTTGCCTTTCTTGATCACGGTCTCTTCCGCGCCGTTGGCTTCGGCGGCGTAGGCGAAGGTGAGGGGGCCTTCGATCAGCAGGTCGAATTCTCCCTCCTGCCCGCAATCGATTTTGCCTTCGTTCTCACTGTAGTACCAGAGCCAGGTCAGGAAATCCCGGCCGATGACCGGTTGGTCTTCCACGGCGTCGCAGAA
>CASFXO010000246.1 GCA_949298665.1 uncultured Lentisphaeria bacterium | reverse complement strand
TTCGAATTGGAAAAACGCCGGAAGGAGCATTGATTCCAACCGCTTCCGGGGTTATATTAAAAGATACGACATCTTATAAACCGCCTCGGAACAAGGAGGATTCCATGCAGAAGATCCGTGTACTCATCGTCGGCTACGGCAACATCGGCCGCGGCGTCCGGCAAGCCATCGAACGCAATCCCGATATGGAACTGGCCGGCATCGTCAGCCGTTCTCCGGAACGCGTCGCCCGGGAAGTGGCCGGCGCCTGCCCCGTCATGCCGGTGGCTCCCGCCGCGGACTGGCTCAAAGAACTTCGCCCGGATATCGCCGTTCTCTGCGGCGGTTCCAAAAACGACCTGCCGCAGCAGGGACCGGAAATCGTCCGCGTCATCGACACCGTCGACAGTTTCGACAACCACAGCCGCATTCCGGAATACTTCGCGGCCATGAACGCGGCGGCGACGGAATCGGGCCACGTTTCCATCATTTCCACCGGCTGGGATCCGGGTATTTTCTCTCTGGAACGGGTGCTGGCCAATACCTTCCTGCCCGGTTCCCGCGCCTACGGGTTCTATGGCCTGACGCCCCGCGGCGGCCTCAGCATGGGCCACTCGGATGCGCTGCGCACCATCGAAGGGGTTCAGGATGCCCGTCAATACACCCACGCGATCCCGGCAGCGATCGAACGCATCCGGAACGGAGAAAATCCCGACTACTGCGCCCGGGAAATGCATACCCGCGAATGTTTCGTCGTTCTCAAACCCGGTGCCGACCCCGCCGCCGTCGAAAAAACCATCCGCGAAATGCCCGGTTATTTCGCTCCTTACGACACCACCATTCACTTCGTCAGTCAGCAGGAACTGGATGAAAAATACGCCGGCTTCCCCCATGACGGCTGCGTCGTCGCCTCCGGCAGAACCGGCGCTGCACAACACAGCGCCGCCATCGAATACCGGTGCGTGTGGGGCAGCAACCCGGAAGCGACCGCCCAGGTGCTGGTCGCACACGCCCGCGCGGCGGTGCGTCTGGCCCGGGAAGGTCGGAAAGGCGCATTCACCATTCTGGACATCCCCCCGGCGTATCTCTCGCTGCACGACCGGGACGAGCTGCTGAAAAACTGGATGTAACCGGTTCCGGCCCCTGCGTGAATGCTGCCGGAAGCTCCGGATTCCGGCGGTATTTTCCTGCGGGACAATGAAAAATGCATTTTTTTCATCAAAAAAACTGGCATATTTTCAAAATCGCGATACATTAAAAAGGTCTGCCTCCGCGGGGATCCCGATCATCTCCCCGGCGGAAGCGGGACAAAGCGTATCGATCTACTTGTGCGAAAAAGTTTGGACCGTAACTGCAAGGCAAGAAAAACATGAAAACATATCTGGCCAAAACCGGCGAGATCAAACGGGAACATATCCTGTTCGACGCGTCGGAAGCCCCTGTCGGGCGGCTGGCCGTCCGGATCGCCAATGCGCTCCGCGGTAAAGACAAGCCGACTTATACCCCGCATATCGACACCGGCGCCTTTGTCATCGTCATCAACGCCGGCAAACTGGTTTTCACCGGTCGCAAAGCCACGGAAAAGGTCTATGCCACCTACAGCGGCTACCGCAGCGGCTACAAGGAAACCACCGCCGCGGAACTGATGGAAAAGGACCCCGTGCGGATCATCAAAGCCGCCGTCTGGGGCATGATGCCGCATGGACGCCTCGGCCGGGCCCAGTTCGCGAAGCTGAAAGTCTACGTCGGCAGCGAACACCCGCATACCGCTCAGAACCCGACCAAAGTTACTGTGGAGTAATCGAAGATGGCTAAAAAGACTGAAGAAATCTGGGCCACCGGACGGCGGAAATGCGCCGTTGCCCGTGTGCGGATCAAACCGGGCACCGGCGTCGCCGTCATCAACGGCAAGCCCATGAAGGAATATTTCCCGAGCGAAGCGCTCTGCGGCTACGTCGCCCAAGTCCTCCAGAAGGTCAATTTCGAAGGCAAGATCGACATTGCCGCCACTCTGGACGGCGGCGGCATGGCCGGTCAGGCCGGTGCGCTCCGTCATGGCGTCGCCCGCGCCCTCATCCTGATGGACGAAACACTCCGCCCGACCCTCAAGGCGGCCGGTATGCTCACCCGCGACGCCCGCGTCAAGGAACGCAAGAAACCCGGTCAGCCGGGTGCCCGTCGCCGGTTCCAGTTCTCGAAACGCTGATCCGTCGGGAACGGTACGAGAAGAAGAACGCGGCTGTCGCCGCGTTCTTTTTTTATCTCCCTCTCCCGGGCGGTATATTCTCCGCGAAAAAAAAGCGGAGGACCTGTCGACCTCCGCTTCTTTCTCCCGGACGCGCCCCCTCTCCAGTGACGCCCGTTTTCCGAAGCCCGTCAAAGATTGAAGAGCTTTTCCAGATCGAACTTGGATTCGGCCTTGAGCGTCACCAGGGTCTTGGTATGAATGATGCCCTTGATGTCCCGGGTCATCTTGGTCGCGATGATTTCAGCGAGTTCCGCGTTGGTGTTCACCCGGATCATCACCACGAGATCGTATTCACCGGCCACGGCGTACACTTCGGACACACCGTCGAGCGCCATAATATCATTAATCACCTGCCGGAGCATGGGCCGTTCCACATTGACCAACACAATACCAGTAACCATACAAACTCCTTTCCCGTTTGATAGAGACTTTCCGACGTGTTCCGGAACCATGCCGGAACTCCGCCCTGGTCTTACAATAGCCGGAGGCCCGGGGATTGCAAGCCTCTTTCCCGAAAAAAACGCCTCCGGGCGAAAAAACCTCCGGAAAACGCCCTGCACCACGAATTGCCGTCGCCTGGACACAAAAAAAATCCGGCTCCGCCGGAGAGCCGGAAAAAGCGCTGCGGCCATCCGCCGCCCTGTTCACTTTACGAAATAGGTCTTGAGCGGCGGGAAACCGTTGAACTCCACCGAGCAGTAACTCGTCGTATACGCCCCGGTAGAGAACCAGTAGATGCGGTCTCCGGCCTTGATGTACGCCGGCAGCGGATTCCGGAAAAA
>CASFXO010000245.1 GCA_949298665.1 uncultured Lentisphaeria bacterium | reverse complement strand
ATTCATGTTTTCCGCCATTCTGTTACCGTTGAAATCCCGAACCGCTCCGGCGGCAACCGCATACGCCTCAGCGGCACCGCCGCTCCCCCGGCGCCCCCTGCCCGACCGGATTCATCCGTCAATCGATCTTGAGTCCGCGCTTGTCGATTACGCGCTTCACCTTGCCGGTGGAGCGTTCCAGCGAATTGGGTTCCACCAGCTCCACCTGGAAGTGAATCCCGGTGATGCCGGTGATCTCCCGCGAAATCCGGTCGCGCAGCCGGTGCAGTTCCTCCATCTTGTCGGAGAATTCCTGCGGCCGCATTTCCACCTTGACCACCGCCTCGTCCAGATTGTGCGGGCGGTACAGCTCGATAACGTAATGCGGCGCGGTCCCGCCCACCCGGAGCAGCGCCTCCTCCACCTGGGAGGGGAACACGTTTACTCCGCGAATGATCATCATGTCGTCCGTCCGCCCCTTGACCCGGCTCATACGGCGGGTCGTCCGCCCGCAGGGACAGTCGCCCTCCAGCAGCCGCGCCAGGTCGCGCGTCCGGTAGCGGATGATCGGACAGGCTTCCTTGGTCAGTGCCGTGATCACCAGTTCGCCCTCTTCTCCCGGAGCCACCGGCTCCAGCGTCTGCGGGTCGACGCACTCGACGATGAAGTGGTCCTCCTGAATGTGCATCCCGGTCCGCGCCGCGCATTCGCCGCTGACGCCGGGACCGATGATTTCCGAAAGCCCGTAATTGTTGAACGCCCGGATGCCCAGCGCCTCCTCGATCGCCCGGCGCATGTCCTCCGTCCACTGCTCGCCGCCGAAATGCGCGTAACGCAGCGCCAGATCACCGGGCTTCAATCCGTGTTCCCGCAGCACGTCGATCAGGTTCAAGGCGTAACTGGGGGTGCAGATCAAAGTATTGACCTGCGCGTCCTTGAGCAACAGCACCTGCCGCTGGGTATTTCCACTGGAGGCGGGAATGACCGCCGCCCCCACCCGTTCGATCCCGTAATGCAGCCCGAATCCCCCGGTGAACAACCCGTACCCGAAGGAGACCTGCGCCACCTGATCCGGCGTCAGACCGCCGCCGACCAGAAAACGCGCACACAATTCCGACCACAGTTTCAGGTCGTTGCGGGTGTAGCCGACGAACGTCGGCTTGCCGGTCGTGCCGCTGGAGGCGTGAATTCGCACCAGCTCGGAACGCGGCACCGCGAAAAAGCCGAAGGGATAGGAATCCCGCAGATCCTGTTTGGTCGTAAACGGCAACCGCCGGAGATCGTCCAATGACCGGATGGACTCCGGCGTGATGCCCGCTTCCGCAAATTTCCGCCGGTAAAAAGGAATGTTCCCGGCATGTCTGACCGCATTCCGCAGCCGTTCCAGTTGCAACGCCCGGCGCTCGGCCGGCTCCATGCACTCCGCCGCCGGATCGAAAATCCGGTTCTCAATCAGAAATGGATTCATTTTTTCCAAACATCCGGGCTCCCCGCCCGGCGCTTTCCATTCATGCGAACAGTTCAAATTCCGAAACCGCCGGCACTCCGACGTCGGTCAACACCTTCAACGCCCGTTCCGGCTCCTCGAACCGGAACACCATCACCGCGCTCTCGCTGCGCCCGAAGGTGAACGCATACATGTATTCGACGCTCATCTGGTTGCGGTCCAGCACATCCAGAATGTCCGCCAGCCCGCCCGGGCGGTCGCTCACCGGCAGCGCCAGCACGTCGGTGGACTTGACGATGAATCCCGCCGCCTCCAGGGCCGCGCGGGCCTTTTCGTGTTCCTTCACCAGCAGCCGGAGAATGCCGAACTGCTGGGTGTCCGCCAGCGACAGCGTCCGGATATTGATCTGATGATCCTTCAACACCTGACAGACCGCGTTCAGACTGCCCGGCTTGTTTTCCACAAAGAGCGACAACTGTTTAATCAACTTCATAATACGTCTCCTTTGCCTGTTCGTTCCCTTCGTCGGAGCAGATTACCGGCCCGCGTTCTTCCCCCGCCGCCCCAGACGGAATGCGGCGATATTCAATTCATGCAGCTTTTCCGGCAGATTGCGGCGAATGTGCTTCAACCACAATTCCTCCGGCAGTTCGAAATGACGGCTCAGCGCCCCCAGCATCAGAATGTTCGCCGCCTTCGGATTCTCCAGCTCCGACAGCGGCACGTCTTCGGGCGTGATCAGAACGCCGCCGGCACGCAGTTTTCCGAGATTGACCTCCACCTGGGTAGCGTCCAGCACCAGCAGATAGTCCGTCTCTCCGGCAGGCACCATCGGACTGTACACCCGGTCCCCGAAACGGACTTCGCTCGATACCGAACCGCCCCGCTGACTCATCCCATGCACTTCGCTTTTCTTGACGTCGAACCCGGCATCGAACAGCGTTTCCGCCAGAATGTCGGTCACCTTCAACACCCCCTGCCCGCCGAGGCCGGCCACGGTGATATTCACGACTTTTCCCATAACGCTCATTTTCCTCCCAGCTGGTAGGCCCTGGCCTTCGCCGCGGCCAGAATGCATGGACGGCGCGCAATGATCACGCTCAGATCGTTCGACGCCAGCCGTTCCTTCAGAATCCCCGCGAAACGCTCCCGGTCCAGCGTCGGATCGCAGATGTCCACATGATCCACCCCGATCGCCCGGACC
This sequence comes from uncultured Lentisphaeria bacterium, assembly GCA_949298665.1. Lineage (GTDB taxonomy): Bacteria > Verrucomicrobiota > Lentisphaeria > Victivallales > Victivallaceae > CALXOD01. Next base: position 4,656 of record CASFXO010000245.1, on the reverse strand, counting down.
ACGTCCTCGATCACCACCTTCGGCGCGGGGGTGTGATCCAGTTTGCGGCCGGTGGCGGGGTTTTCCTGCATCCCGGTCATCGCCGTGGTCGAATTGTCCAGAATGATCACCACGTGCCCGGTCTCCGGCCGGTTGTACACCATTTCCACAATGCCGTTGATCCCGGTATGCAGAAACGTGCTGTCGCCGATGACGCTGACCACCCGGCGCGCCTCCGCTTCCGGCAGCGCGTGCCGCATACCCAGCCCGGTGGTGATGCTCGCGCCCATGCAGACGCAGGTGTCCACCGCCTCGAACGGCGGCAGCACCCCCAGCGTGTAACAGCCGATGTCCCCGGTCACGATGCAGCCGAGATCCCGCAGCACCTCATACGTGCGCCGGTGCGGACAGCCGACGCAGAGCTGCGGCGGCTTCCCGGCCGGCGGCGCGGCTTCCGGCGTCGTGTCCCCGGCCAGAATCCGCCGGACCCGCCCCACCGAAAGCTCTCCGAAGCGGTACATCTCCGCCTTGCCCTCCACCTTGACTCCGGCGGCTAAACAGGCCTCCACCAGCACCGGATCGCCTTCCTCCAGCACGACGCAGCGCTTCACCCCGGCGGCGAATTTCCGGATGCGTTCCAGCGGCAGCGGATACGTCATCCCCAACTTCAGCACCGAAGCCTCGGGCGCGGCGTCACGCGCATGTTGATAGGAAATCCCCGTGGCGATGATGCCGAGTTCATCCGAACCGCGATCCTCGTGAATGAATTCCCCCTCTTCATTGAAGCGGGCCAGTTCCGCCAGTTTCGCCCGCAGTTTCCGATGGGCGATACGGGCGTAGGCGGGAATCATCACATTGGACTGCACGTCCTTTTCATAAGCGATCGCCGGCGCCGGAGAGGCGTTCGGCCGCCGCACCAGCGCCCCCTTGGAATGGCAGACCCGGGTCGTCATTCGCAGCAGCACCGGGCAGCGGTACCGTTCGGCCAGTTCAAACGCGCGGATCGTGTAATCATACGCCTCCTGGGAATCCGAAGGCTCCAGCATCGGCACCCCCGCGGCAATCGCGTAACGCCGGTTGTCCTGTTCATTCTGGCTGGACGCCATGCCGGGATCGTCGGCGGAAACGATCACCAGCCCCCCGGGCGTCCCCGAGTAGGCGATGGTGAAGAGCGGGTCGGCCGCGACGTTCAATCCCACATGCTTCATCGTCACGATGCTGCGCCCGCGGGCGAAGGCGACGCCGATGCCGACCTCCAGCGCCACTTTTTCGTTCGGCGCCCATTCGGCCCGGCCGCCGAGCGCCGCGACGTTCTCGAGAATTTCCGAAGACGGCGTCCCGGGATACCCAACCCCCAGGCACAGGCCGCTGTCCAAGGCGGCCCGGGCGATCGCCTCGTTGCCGCTGACCAACTCTTTTTCACTCATCTCTTCCACTCCGTATCACCTGTAGTAAGATTCAATCCGTTCCTTCATTCCGCCAGATGGCCGTCGAGGTGTTCCAGCAGATGGTCCTGCGTTTCTTCGACGCCGGCGATGGTTTCATTCATGGCATCGGCCTCCTCCGGCGCGAGCGTATGCCCGGGCGAATTCAGCAGCCGCAGCAGCTCGTCCAGATACAGGGCCAGCTCTGCCAGCCGGCGCATTTCCGGCTCCGGCAGTTTCGACGCCGTATCCGGCGCTCCCCGGAGCGCATTCAGAAACTCCAGCCGGGTCTCCACGAGATCCAGAATGGAGCTGCGCAGTTCCGCCTTCGGCTCATCGTCCGTCCGGTTGTAATTACCGGTCAATTCCTCCCAGCGGTCCTCCACGTAATTGCGGAACACCGCCTCCTGCGCCTCGTCGGCGAAAGGCAGCGGCTCCCGCCCGAAACAGCGGGCAAAGAAGCTTTCAAAATCGAATTCCCGATAATAACAGCAGTCCAGAATGAAACCGTCGATCTCCACCGGCGTAATCGCCAGCCCGAGTTCCTGCAGAATGCCGCCCAGACTGTCGGTCATGCCGCGGGAAACCCGCACCCCCTCCGGCACGACCGCACCGTCCTCGTCCGCGTCCGTTTCTCCGCTCCGGCGCGCCAGCGCGGTGTGTCCGGCATCATACCCCACCTCGATCCGATCGGTCATTCGGATAAATTCGTCCAGCGAGGCACCCTGATCACCGCGCCGCAGCAGCGCTCCGTCTTCAAAAAAACTCCACGCCAGCTGCTCCGGAATGTCGAAATACTGCTCAAAACGGTCGATTACCCGCTCCAGCGCCCCGGCAAAACGCCCGCACCAGTCCCGGATTGCGCCGTTCCGACGCGCCTCCCCGGAAAGGAAGCGGCAACTGACCGCCCCCCGGCTCCAATCCCGCACGGTACATAACAGCGCATCGCCGGTCGAAAAAGCATGTTCGTCGTACCAGTTCCGCATGTCGAAAACATGCAGCGTCAGCGCCTTTCCGCTCCCGGCACGGGACACCGCCTCCTGATTGGCCGCGTCCTCCGCAATGAAAAAGTCGAACACCTGCTCCGACCCCAGCAGCATGTGGTACGGAAACAGCGTCTCCAGTTCCCCCCGGTAATGACGCCGCGGCAGTTCCCCGGCCTTTTCCTCATCCGTCAGCACCACCTCCGACGGAAACACCTCCGCCGACACAAACGGCGCAAACCGGTGCCCCGGAATCAGAATCCCCGCCTCGATCTCCAGTTCATCCGGCGTGATCAGAAATTCCGCCCCGGAAAAAAACTCCGCGCGCCCGGCAAACCGTTCCCCGGATTCATCCCAGAACAGCGTTTCGTCCGCCTCCAGCAGCCGCGACACCCGCTCCGCCAGCTCGTCCCGCACCGCCTCTTCCGGCAATCCGGCCAGCACTTCCGCCAGGGTAAAACGCCCGCCGCCGCGCATCCGCGCCGCCGCGGCCGCCGCTTCGATCGCGGCGGCGGAAATCCTCGTCTGCGCTGCCGCCATCTCTCAGACTCCTGCAATCCGGGAGAGCTTTTCAAAAAGGAAACGCCGCAGATGCGCCTCCAGATCTCCCTGTTCAAAGGTCTTGAGCTGCTCGATCGTCAGCGCGTCGGCCACGTCGAACGAACCGCTGCGCAGCCGCCGCAACTTCTCCAGCACGCCGCCGCAGCCGAGACGGCGCCCGACATCGGCGCAGAGCGTGCGCACATACGTCCCCTTGGAGCAGCGCATGGTGAAATCGCACCGCGGCAGCTCCACCCGGGAAATGTCCAGACTGAAAATGGTGATCTCCCGGCTTTCCCGCTCAATCTCCACGCCCTGCCGGGCCAGTTCATACAATTTTTTGCCGTCCTTCTTGACGGCCGACACCATCGGCGGCGTCTGCTGCTGCACCCCGATGAACGACGTCAGCGTTTCGCGCAGCATCGCCTCCGTCACCTGTGACCAGTCGTGTTCCGCGACCACCTGACCGTCCATGTCCTCGGTGTCGGTTTCCAGGCCGAGCCGCAGGGTGGCTTCATACACCTTGTCCTCGCCGCTGAATTTTTGACTCAGCAGCGTGAATTTGCCCAGCACCAGCACCAGCAGCCCGGTGGCGGCGGGATCCAGCGTTCCGCAATGCCCCACTTTCGGAATGTTGAATCGGGCGCGCACGAAATTGACCACGTCGAAACTGGTCCATTCGACCGGCTTGTCGATCAGCAGCACGCCGTTGGCATTGAAAACCGGCAGCCGGTGTTTCTTGGGATTATATCGCATGAGGTTCTTCCAAAATTCGGGTTACCTGTTCCAGCAGCAGCGCCTCCGCCTCGGCAAACGAACCGGCATGCACCGTCGCCCCCGCCGCCATCTGATGTCCGCCGCCGTCAAACGCCCGGGCGACCGGCCCCACCGGATAACGGCCGTCCTTGCTGCGCAGCGACAGCTTGAACGCCCCGTTCCGCCGGTAAACCAGCGCGGCGATCACCACCCCTTCCACCTCCCGGAGGAGATCAATCACCGTTTCGCCGTCGCGCATGTCAAACTGATATTCCGCAAACAACTCGTCCGGAATCACAGCATAGAGAAATCGCCCGCCGCAGGCGCTCTTCACACAATCACGCAGCATCGCCGCCTCAAACCGCTGCTGCCGGAGCGGTTTGGAGAAAAAGGCCGCGTTGACCACCTCCTCCCACCGCGCACCGCGGTCGCGCAGCAGCGCCGCCGTCCGCAGCGTCGCTCCGGTCGTATTGGTAAAACGGAACGAACCGGTATCCGTGATGATTCCCAGCAGCAGCCACGTCGCCGCATCGGCGGAAATCGTCCAGCCGTTCTCTCCGGCCAGGTCGCAGACCAGCTCCGCCGTGGCCGCCGCGTCGCCGGCGATGCAGCTCCAGTCGGCCGACACGGAATTGTCCACATGATGATCGAGATTCAAAATCGGCAGCGCCAGCTCCGCAAACGCCAGCTCCGCAAACGCCAGCTCCGGCCCCAGCGCCACCCGGGAATCCCGCGCCGAATCCAGCGCGACGAACCCGTCGAAGGCCCGCAGGTCCAATCCCGCAGCGGAGGTTGCGAACTCCGTTCCCGCCAGGGCCCGGAATTTTTCCGGCAGCGGCTCGGGCAGCAGCACCGTCGCCTGCCGCCCGTTATCCCGCAGCAGCCGCCCCAGCCCCAGCGCCGACCCCAGCGCGTCGCCGTCCGGCTTCTCATGCGCCGCGATCAGCACCCGGCGGAAACCGGCCAGTATCTCC
>CASFXO010000244.1 GCA_949298665.1 uncultured Lentisphaeria bacterium | reverse complement strand
GACCGGGGCGCCTGATAACGGGCGGATGGCCCATTTCCCGTTTTGGAGTCGAGCCATAGGGGAAGTTTACTCCTGCTGGGGCGTGCCCGGGAAGGTTGATGCGGAGGGGGGCAGCATTTCCAGCATGAACTGCATGATGCGGTCATTGCAGCCGGGCAGGAATTCGTGATTGTAGTCCGGATAAATCACCACTTCCTTGGGGGCGGTGATTTTGTTGAAGGCGGCGAACTGCGTGGACGGCGGGCAGGTGGTGTCCATCAGCCCGCAGAACATCAGCACCCGGGCGCGAATGCGGTCGGCGAGGTTCTGCACGTCGATGTAGCCGAGCCGGCGGAACATCTCCTCGATCCGCTCGTGAGTGGGATCGAAGTGACGCAGATAATAGCAGATATCCTCGTAAGCGCCTTTTGCCAGATCCATCTCCCAGACCCGGCGGTAGTCGCACAGAAAGGGAAAGGCGGCCGCCGCGCGGTTGATTTCCGGGACCAGCGCCGCGGTGGAGAGTGTCAGCGCGCCGCCCTGCGAGCCGCCGAAAACACCGATGCGTTGCGGATCGACGCCGGGCATGGCCATGACCAGCCGGACCAGCTGCGCGCCGTCGAGAAAGATCTGGCGGAACAGCAGTTTTTCCGGCCCGTCGTCCAGTCCGCGGACGATCTGACCGCGGAAAGTGGTACCGGTGGTCGCGGTGGTATCCTGAGATTTGCCGCCCTGACCGCGGCAGTCCAGCGCGGCGAAGGTGAACCCGGCGGCGGCGTAGCCGAGCTTGTCCTGCCAGTCTCCGGAGTCGCCGGAATAGCCGTGGAATTGCACCACCGCCGGACCTTTGCGGTCTTCCGGGCGGCGGGGGCGGATGAGTTTGGCATAGACCCGGGCGCCGCCGACGCCGGTGAACCACAGATCCAGGCATTCCGCGAACGGCGTCTGGAAATCGGCCGGAATGAGCTCCATTTGCGGATCGACCGTCGCCATTTCCTGCAGGGCGCGGTCCCAGAAGGCGTCGAAATCCTCGGGACGGGGGCTGATGCCCCGGTAGGTCTTCAATTCGGCGAGCGGCATATCGATCAGCGGCATGACGGCAATCTCCCTGATTTAGGATTTGGGGACCAGACACAACCGGAAAACACGGGAACCGGCCGCGACGGTGCGGCGCGTCCCGTTCCGTCCCGACAACGATTTACCCGGAAACGGAATGACCATACGGGATTCCGTATCGGATGTTTCATCTATAAAGATACCCGTTCCGGCGGGGATTGCAATGGCGGAGCGGCGTTTTTTTGCAGAAAGGCTTGTATTTTCCGGCAGTGGTGTTACATTGAAACAGTGGTTTGAAAACGTTTTTCATCCAAACCAAGGGAGAATACCATGGCTGTCAATTACAAAGATCTCGGACTGGTGAATACGCGCGAGCTTTTCGCCAAGGCGGTCAAGGGCGGGTATGCCATCCCCGCCTACAACTTCAACAACATGGAACAGCTCCAGGCCATCATTCAGGCCTGTGTGGAAACCGAATCTCCGCTGATTCTGCAGGTTTCCAAGGGCGCCCGCGAATACGCGAACCAGACGTTGCTGCGTTACATGGCCCAGGGCGCGGTGGAATACGCCAAGGAAATCAACAACGGCAAACTGATTCCGATC
>CASFXO010000243.1 GCA_949298665.1 uncultured Lentisphaeria bacterium | reverse complement strand
CCGGCCGATTTCCGAACTGGCCGGGCGGAAAGTCGGGCAGGTCATCATCGGTTCCTGCACCAACAGTTCCTACCGGGATCTGGCCATGGTGGCGCAGACGCTCAAGGGCCGCCGGGTGTCGCCGCAGGTGACGCTGGCGATTGCGCCCGGCAGCCGCCAGGTGTTGGAAATGCTTTCCCGCAACGGTATGCTGGCCGACATCATCGCCGCCGGCGCGCGGATTCTGGAAACCGGCTGCGGCCCGTGCATCGGGCAGGGCCAGAGCCCGGCGCAGGATACGATCACGGTCCGCACCTTCAACCGCAATTTCGCCGGGCGCACCGGCACCAAAGGCGATCAGGCCTATCTGGTCAGTCCTGAAACCGCCGTGGCCGCGGCCCTGACCGGGACCTTCACCGATCCCCGGACGCTGGGGGTGGATTACCCCGAAATCGCGGAAGTGGAGCATTTTCTCATCAACGACAACATGATCACCCGCGCCGCGGGCGCCGATCCGACGGTGGAGATCATCCGCAAACCGACCATCGGCGAACCGCCGGTGAACGGCCCGCTGCCGGAACGCATCGACGGTACGGTGGTGATCAAGGTCGGCGACAAAATCACCACCGACCACATCATGCCGGCGGGAATTCACCTCAAACTGCGCAGCAACATCCCGGCTTATGCCAGAGTCGTGTTCGAATGCTTTACCGAACCGGGACGGCCGTCCTTTGCGGAACGCGCCGCGGCGGTGCGGGACGCCGGGCGCTGCGGCGTGATTGTCGGACGCGACAGCTACGGACAGGGATCCAGCCGCGAACACGCGGCCATCTGTCCGATGTATCTCGGGGTGAAGGCGGTGATCGCACTGGCGATCGAACGTATTCACAGCGCCAATCTGGTGAATTTCGGAATTCTGCCGTTGCTTTTCGCCGATGCCGGAGATTATGACCGGATCGACGAGGGCGACGCGGTGATTCTGGAAGACACGCACCGGCAGCTCGTCCCGGGGAAACCGGTCATGGCCCGGGTGGTCAAGGCCAACGGTGAAGAATGGCCGCTGGGGCTGAAGCACCGGCTTTCCGCGGAGGATATCCGGATCATTCTGGCCGGCGGGATGCTCAATTGCCAATGAAACTGCCGGAAGCCGTCCCCGCCGCGTGGCGTTCGCTGATCGCTCCGGAACTGGATCCGGTGCGGCTGGCGGCGCTGGCGGAATTCGTCGCGGCGGAACGGGCGGCGGGAACGGTTTTTCCGCCGGAGGACCGGGTGTTCGCCGCACTGGAGCTGACGCCGCCGGAAGCGGTCCGGGTGCTGCTGCTGGGGCAGGACCCGTACCACGACGAGGAACAGGCGCACGGGCTGGCGTTTTCGGTGCCGGAGCCGGTGAAACCGCCGCCGAGTCTGCGCAACATTTTCCGGGAACTGGAGCAGGATCTGGGGATCCGGCCTCCCGCCGGAGGTGATCTTTCGGCGTGGGGGCGGCAGGGGGTGCTGCTGCTGAACAGCGTGTTGACGGTCCGGGCCCATGCCGCCGGTTCGCACCGGAACCGCGGCTGGGAGGAACTCACCGACGCGGTGCTGCGCGCCGTCAACCGCGGACCGAATCCGGTGGTGTTCATCCTGTGGGGCGCCGCCGCGCAGGCCAAGAAACCATGGATCGATCTTCGGCGGCACCGGGTGATCGAGAGCGCGCATCCATCGCCGCTTTCGGCCTACCGGGGGTTTTTCGGCAGTCGCCCGTTTTCGCGGGCCAATGCCTATTTGCGGGAACTGGGACGCTCCGAGGTGGACTGGCGTCTGGAATCCCTTCAACCGGAACTGGAGCTGATATGAACGAGGCGGCGAAAGCGGTGGGGACGCTGATCATCGGTACGGCGCAGGAACACGGGTTTCTGGACGGACCGCTGACGGTGATCCCCGAGCTGGCGGAGGAAGAGAAGAAACTGTTCGTCCGGATGATTGCGGAATTGAGCCGGAGGCGGGCGTTTTCCGGAGATGAACTGAGCGCGGATGAGATTTCCTCGCTGTTCACCTTCGTGCTGGCCAAGGCGGCGGAGCTGCTCACCTGCCACGTCAACGGGAAAATGGATGAACCCGCGCTGGACGGGATGTTCGATGGGAAAATTCCCCTCTATGCCGATGATCAGCTCACCGGATACTGCAAACAATGCCGCTGGCCGGAAATCGCGGCGACGGCGTTTGTGGATTTTGCAATTCCCCGGGGAGCGGATCCGCTGCTGATGCTTTTTGAAGCGCTCAAGTGGAGCTTCCGGATCTCCGTGCATCTCGCGGCGCTCCAGCTGGAGCGCCGCGGCAAACTCTGATCTTGCGCGAGGTTATTTCGTCGGGCGGTTATTGAAGTCCCAGGCACTCTTGTCATTGAAGACTTTGGTCGAAGAGGAGACCCGCCGATACGGTTCCACGTGTCCGTCGAAACGCAGGGAGTTGATTTCATTGTTGCTGTGTCTTCCCCAGGAAACGCCGGTGCTGTCGTCCCAGTGCGAATACAGCCAGATGGCGCTGTAGGTGCCGTCGAAGATGCTGAGTTTTTCACTGGGACGGTAAAGGCGGCTGCTCCGGAGGAGGGTATTGCGATTCTGGATGTTGCCGTCCGTATAATAGACGTCCCACATGTAGCCCGGCCCCTGGAATCGGGCGTAACCACCATGGTGGCGCTGCACCGTGCCGGCGCTGTTCAGAAACTGGTACGGAGAAACGATGGTGTCGGTGCGGCCTTCCTCCTTTGCATCATCCGGACAGCGCGGTACTGCTGCGCAGTTGTGCAGCCCTTTGCGTTCTCCGATGGAAGGCAGGTAAAACCAGACGTATTCGAACCAGAACCGACCGTCATTGGGGGAGCTGTTCGGATGCAGGGTCGGTGTTGCTCCGAGCGACGGAAGAATAAAGGAATCATTGTCCGCCTGATACAGCATATCGACGGTACCCAGTTGTTTTAAAATGTTGGTACAGGAAATTTTCTTCGCCGTACCGCGCGCCTTGTTGAGACTCGGCAGCAGCATCGCCGCCAGAATCGCGATGATCGCAATCACCACCAGAAGTTCGATCAGGGTGAAATGTTTTCTGCTCATGGGACGCTCCTTGTCTTTTCCGGAATGGAATCCTTGTTTTGTTTTTTTGATATGCTTGTCTTTCTCTATTATAACAAAGAAAAAAGAAAATAAAAAGTTGTATTTTGAATATTTTTATTGCAAATTAACGATCTGGGTTCTGGAGAAATCGGAATTGAGAGATAAGTTCATCGTGAATACCGCCGTATTTCCGGAATTTGTATTTTCCCTTCGTGAGGATTATACTAACAACGTGGGAGAAAAATGGAGATGTTTTTCGAAGAGAGGAAAAAGGGAGGTAAAACCATGTACGGAAGGAAAATGACGGCGTTCCTGTCGGCAATGATCATGGTGGCGTCGGGCATGGCGGCCCGGGCCGCCGTGGATGCCGCGGCGGGGAAGGAACCGGCCGCCTTCGGAGAAAAACGGGCCGACCCGCTCCGGGTCTGCGTACTGGATTTCGCCACCATCGACACGGTCGGCGATCAACGCTTTCTGGCGCAGCGGAACCGCACCGTCGACATCCCGGCGCAATGCACGTTGAACGATGCCGACCGGAAATCCATCAACAGCATCATGCAGGGCTTCGTGCGACTGATCGACGCCTGGGACAATACCCGGACCAATACGGAAAACCGCCGGGGACTGGCCAGTGACAACGCATTCGATCGGGCCCGGGCGCTGGAGCTTTATCGGACGGCGGTGAAGGGCGAGGCTCGTCCGGTGGTCATCGGTGCCGAGTATCTGGCCGCTTATCTCGGTCAGCACCCGGAAGTCTTTGCATGTATGGATGCCTCCGGCGTGGAGGCGGCCATGGCGAAGCTG
>CASFXO010000242.1 GCA_949298665.1 uncultured Lentisphaeria bacterium | reverse complement strand
CGGCCTCATCCAGATAATAGGCGATGTCGCCGCCTTCCGGGAGGTCTTCCATCACCGGGTGTTCGGCGGGATAGCCCACCGCCACCAGATAGAGCAGCAGCCGATCGTCCGGCAATGCCAGAACCCGCCGCACTTCCGGTTCCTGAAAGGCGCCGATCCAGCAGCAGCCGATGCCCAGATTCCAGGCGGCGAATTCCAGACTCTGGATGGCCGCGCCCGCGTCCGCGTGCAGGGTTTTCCGGTCCGGCGGCGTCGCCAGCACCGCGATGAAGGCCGGCGGGGCGGTTTTTCCGGGGATCGGATCGCGGCCCGGTTTCACCCGGGCGGCGTAGGCCGTGAACGGAAAAATCGCCGCCACCAGCTCCGGATCGCGGATGATCTGATACCGCAGCTGCTGGGAATTGGCGCCGCAGGAGGCGCGCCGGGCGGCGTCGATCAGCTGCCGGAAGGCCGTTTCCGGGACCTGCCTCTGTTCGAAAAAACGAATGGTCCGCCGTTGCAGAAGTTCTGAAAAATCCATGATGTGTCCGTCCGTTTCCGCTGCATTCAGCGCGCAGTTTTGCGCGCGGTCTGCTGCCCTTCCTCAAAATAGGCCGCCAGATCCGGCGCCAGGGCCGGAATGTGCCGCGGCTGATTGCCGTTGCGCATGGATTCATGTCCCAGCACACCGACCGCCACGGAGTTACGCGCCGCCACCGGATTGGCGTTGGTCGGAGCGCCGTCCCGGACGAAGGCGAGGAAATTCTCCACCACCTGCGGGTCGGAGCCGCCGTGGGTGCCGGACAGCGGTTTCAAATGGTGAATGATGTCCGGGGTTTTACGGGGGCCGCGCTGAGTCCAGACGTGGATTTCGCAATCGCCGCTGTCGCCGATGTTTTCGACACGTCCGCGGGTGCCGATGAAAGTGTAGTTGCGCTCCGCGTCCGGCGTATAGTGGCATTGCAGATAGGTGGCCTGCGCGCCGTTCGCCATCTGCATCATGATCATGTTGTGATCTTCCACGTCGATGATCGGCGAAAAGCCGGTCTGTTCCAGCGGCGGCCACTGTTCGTCGTTGAAGGCGGCACAACCGGGCGTCTCCGGCGACCGGCGGGCGCAACGGTCATAGACCGACAGCATTCCCATGCCGACCACGTCCCGGGTGTAGGTGCCCATGATGAAGTGCATGACGTCGATGTCGTGCGCACCTTTCTGCAGCAGCAGGCCGGTGGTGTTTTTCCGCTCCGAATGCCAGTCGCGGAAATAGGCGTCGCCGCCGTAGTTGATGAAATGGCGGCACCAGCCGACCTGAATGTCGCCGATCAGTCCGGAATCGACGATCTCCTTCATTTTCAGAATGGCGGGGAAATAGCGCATGTTGTGGCCGACGAACAGGCGGGAACCGGTGCGGCGGGCGGTTTCGAGAATCCGGTCGCAGCCTTCGATGGTGATGGCCATCGGCTTTTCCAGATAAACGTGCTTGCCGGCTTCCAGCGCGGCCAGGGCCATTTCCTCGTGCAGATAATCCGGGGTCATGATGAAAACCACTTCGATCTGCGGATTTTCCAGAACTTTCCGATAATCGTCGGTGGTGGCGGCGTTCGGGAACTTTTCCCGGAATTCCGCGTTGGCCTTTTCGCTGATGTCCGCTCCCATCAGGATTTCCCAGCCGTTCTCCGGCTGATGGGCCTGCCAGGCGTGATGGCCGCGGCCGCCGGTACCGATGACTCCGATTCCAGTCGTTTTCATGTTGCATCCTTCCTGCTGTGAATGGTCGTTTTGAAAATCCCGTTCATGTCGGGAATTGTTTGATTCGTTTTTTCTCGTTTCCGGCGGGCGGTCAGGGCAGCAGCCGGAGGCTGACGATCGAATTCCAGGCGTTGTCGCTGTTGCCGCGTCCGGTGAAACGCA
>CASFXO010000241.1 GCA_949298665.1 uncultured Lentisphaeria bacterium | reverse complement strand
CTGATACATCCAGAGCGTCCCACGCTTGTCGCCGCCGAAACGATAGGCAGGCTTCTTTCCGCGCGTATCCCAGTCTTCCAGCAGCGTTTTTTTCATCGTACCGGGAGCGGTCGCCCCGAGATTTTCGGTGTCCATCACCATCAGCGCCCCGGAAAAACGCCGCAATGACGCCGCCGTTTCATCGTCGCAGCGAACTCCCGGAGGCAGCACCACCATCCGATAACCGGCAAAATCCGCCGTTTCCGCCACCTCGGTTTTCAGCGAATGTTTCCGGAAGGACCGTTCCAGCGCGGCACCGAAGTCCGTCTGCGGCCCGTAAATCAGCACGTCCGCCGCCGAAGCCACCGCCGTTATGGCCAGCAGCGCCGCCGCGGCCACGCCTCTTCCCTGTCGTCTCATCATGGATTCACTCCTTTCATTATCATGCCGTTGCACGTCGAATCAATTCCGGCCGGACCAGCACGTCCGGCGCCTTACCGGTCCGAATCAGGCGCGCCAGCGAATCGGCTGCGGCCAATCCCACCGCATACATATCCTGCCGCACCGTCGTCAGCGGCCACGGCAACGCCGTGGCGATTTCGCTGTCGTTGTAACCGATGATCAGCACTTCCCGCCCCGGGGTCAGACCGCGCTGCAGGATCTGACGCTGAATTTCCGCCGCCAGCGAATCCGAGGCCGCGGCGAATGCCAGCGGCTTACTCCGGAAATCATTCCGATCCAGGCGCGCCGCCACCTGCTCCGGGGTATCCAGCCGGGGGACGGTCCCGCCGTAACCACGACAGACGCCGCGATAGCGCTTGGACTCCACCCCGTAGAAGCACAGTTCCGACACCGCCAGCTCCCGGAAATGCGCCCCGGCCAGAAAGCCGCCGTATTCATCATCAATCCCGACATTCACCGCCCCCGGAATCTGAAAATCCTCAAAATAGCAGGACAGCATCACCATTTTTCCGCCGTTCTCACAATACCGCCGCAACTCCCCTCCCAACTCCGGAAAACGGATGAATGGGGCCGCGTAGCTGATCAACCCCGAGTGAGCATAATGACTGCTCATCCGCATGAATTCGGAAAAGACGTCCTCCGTATATCCGATCGAAAGAAACAGCGGCAGATTTTCCCGCATTGCCCCCTCCCCGACGCCTTTGGCGATCAACCCCACCAGGCGGTCGCGGGCCTCCGGCAGCCAGACTCCGATGCCGATGTTTCGCCCTTTGCGCAGCGCGGCGGCGGCGGTATTTTTCCGATATTGCATCCGTACCGCGGTTTCCTGAATCCGGCGCCGGGTGGCGGGGGCGACCGCCGCGGCCTTTTCCGGATCCGGACTCAAGGCGCGGGACACCACGGAAACCGCCAGCCCCAGTTCATCGGCGATATCGCGCAACGTGGTCATCGGACCTCCCTTCCTGTCGGAAACAGCCGTTGTCGGCTGAATCATCATTCAAAAAAGTTACAAATTTGTCAAAAAAAGCAATCGTTTGCTTTTTCTCTTTTTTAAGGATAGCAAACTTTTCGGAGAATGTCAAGCGGAAAAAAGTTTTTCTGAAAATTTTTATTCCGTTTCGGCGGAAAGCGCCCCCCCCCGGGCGCGGGTCGCGATGGCGGAAGAAAGGTACGAATGCCCGGCGCAGCGACAGCGCGGCCGCCGTGCGCCGCGCCGCCCCTCCCGGCTCGCCTCACTCGACGTCGGTCGGGGAATTCCGCCGACCGGCCAGGCGGAAACAGAAAATCGTCAGATCGTCCGACTGCTCCGCCCCGGCGACAAATCCGGTTACGTCGGCGAGCACCCGGTTCAACGTGGTCTGCGGCTCTTCGTCCGCCGCGCTTCGGCTCAACACCGCTTCCAGACGAGCCGTGCCGTATTCCCCGTGCGCCGCGTTCATCGCTTCGG
>CASFXO010000240.1 GCA_949298665.1 uncultured Lentisphaeria bacterium | reverse complement strand
CTGAGCGGATTTTTCAAAACCACCAGATCGTTGACGGTAAAACGCGAATCGGACAATGCCGATTTCCCGCTGACCATGCTGTAATGCATGCATTCGTACAGGCCGTATCCGATCAACTCGTCGCGCAGCTGCTGATATTTCCAATAGGCGTCGTCGGACATGGAGGAAACCATCTTGCCGACCACCGGATGCACCGGAATCGCACCGAGTCCGTTGATCCGCGCCACTTCTTCGGCCAGGTCGGCCTCTCGTTCCAGATCCAGCCGGAACAGCGGCGCGGTCACCACGCAGCGCCCGTCCGCCCAGTCCGACACCTCCAGCCGCAGCCGCCGGAAAATATCCACCATCGTCTCGTCCGGCACCGCCACTCCGATCAGCTTGCGGATGCGTTCGAAGCGGCAGATGATTTTCCGCGGTTCAGGCCGCCCCGGCGTCACATCGACCTTGGCGGTAACCGCTTCCCCGCCGGCCACCTCCATGATCAGCTGCGCCGCCCGGTCGGAGGCGTAGTCGGCCATGTCGTAATCCACGCCGCGTTCATAACGATACGAGGAATCGCTGGCGATCTCCAGCACCCGGCTGGTGGCGCGAATGGAGGAAGGCTGGAAAACGGCGCTTTCCAGCAGGATATTGACGGTTTTATCGGATACGCCGCTGTATTCGCCGCCCATGACGCCGGCCAGCGCCATCGGCTTTTCCGCATCGGCGATCACCAGATTGGCCGGGGACAGATTCCGCCGACCGCCGTCCAGAGTCACGATCGATTCCCCGTCGCGGGCGCGCCGCACCACCACCCGGCCGCCGGAAAGCAGATCCAGGTCGAAGGCGTGCAGCGGCTGGCCCAGCTCCATCAGAATGAAGTTGGTCACGTCCACCACATTGTTGATCGGCCGCAGGCCCACGGAAGTCAGACGTTCCTTCAGCCAGTCGGGACTTTCGCCGATTTTCACGCCGCGGATGATCCGGCCGATATAGCGCGGGCACAGCTCCGGCTCTTCCACCGTCACCAGGTTTTCCGGCGCCGGCACGGTCGGCGGCAGGGAGAGTTCCGGCAGCCGGGCCTCGGCGTTCAGCAGACAGGCGACGTCCCGCGCCACGCCCCAGTGGGAAAGCCAGTCGGGCCGGTTCGGCGTCACTTCCACTTCAATGCAGCTGTCGCCGGGATAGAGCTTTTCCAGCGGCGTCCCCGCTTCCAGCGCGTCGTCGAGAATCAGCAGACCGCTGTGGTCGCTGCTCAATCCCAGTTCCCGTCCGCTGCAAAGCATCCCGAAGGATTCCACGCCGCGCAACTTGGACTTCCTGATGACGAAATCGCCTTCGGGAGAATGGAACGCCGTTCCGATGGTCGCCAGCGGCACGGTTTTTCCCGCGTCGCAGTTCGGCGCGCCGCAGACGATCTGCAGTTCCTGTTTGCCGTCGAACACCCGGCAGACCGACAGATGGTCGGAGCCGGTATGCGGCGCACGTTCGAGAATTTTCGCCACGACCACGCCGGGCGGCACCCGGTGAGAGGTTTCCACCGCTTCGACCTCGATTCCGGCCATGGTCAATTTATCGCAAAGCGTGTCCAGATCGCAGTCGATCGTCACATACTGCGCCAGCCAATTGCGTGAGATTTTCATGATTCACCGTTCTTTCTTAGAATTGTCCGAGGAACCGCACGTCGTTCTCGTAGAGGTAGCGCAGGTCGCCGATCCGGTACCGGAGCATCGCCAGCCGTTCAATCCCCATCCCGAAGGCGAAACCGGACCAGACCTCGGGATCGTATCCGACGTTGCGCAGCACGTTGGGGTCGACCATGCCCGCGCCGGCGATTTCTATGTAACCGGAATTCTTGCAGACCGGGCACCCTTTGCCTTCGCACATGATGCAGGAAAAGTCATATTCCACACTCGGCTCGGTGAAGGGAAAGAAGTGGGGCCGCAACCGGATTTTCGCCCTGGGACCGAACATTTCGACTGCGAAACTCTGAAGCACGCTCTTCAAATCCGACATCGAAACATCCCGGTCGATGTACAATCCTTCGATCTGATGGAAATTCATCCCGTGCGTCGCATCCGGCGTATCCCGGCGGTACACCCGCCCCGGCGCGACGATGCGGACCGGCGGTTCCTGTGACTCCATGACCCGGATCTGCACCGGCGAGGTCTGGCTGCGCAGAATCCGTCCGTCGGCAAAGTAAAAGGTATCCTGCGGATCACGCGAAGGATGATCCAGAGGCGTATTGAGCGCGTCGAAATTATGATAGACGCTCTCGATCTCCGGTCCGTCCGCCACGATGAATCCCATCCGCCGGAAGATCGCCACGCATTCGTCAACCACAATGGAAATCGGATGTTTGTGTCCGGTCCGCCACCGGCGTCCGGGCAGGGTCAGGTCCAGTTTTGCCGCCGCGGCCGCCGGAGCGGCGGCCAGGCGCCGGACGGCGGCTTCGATTCCTTCCTGAATCCGGGCGCGTCCGCTGTTGAAGGCCGCGCCGGTTTCCCGGCGTTCCGCCGCGGGCACGGTACCCATCTCCCTGCTGAGCGCCGGGAAGAGACCGTTTCGACCGATCAGTTCGATTCGCAGCTGCTCCACTTCCGCCGGGGTCGCGGCGGCGGCCAGGCGCCGTTCCGCATCGGCCAGCGCCGCATTGATTTTTTCGATAATCGCGTTCATCTTTGCTTCCATGTCTCCCGCCTGGGGTACTTTCAGAAATCCGGGGTCCTGCTCCGGCTATAAAAAAAACAGCTCGAAAGAGGTGAAAGTTCACCCGCTTTCAAGCTGTTCCGCGACAAAATCGGCAGCGTCAGGCCTGGGTGACTTTCTCCACCAGCGCCTTAAACTCCTG